>NZ_JBHFPE020000006.1:0-192485 GCF_043355935.2 Roseovarius roseus
GCGACCGGAGGAGCGTACTCATGACCGAGCTTCTCGACAGAATCCGTGGCGCGCTGGTCGGGCTGAAGATGCCCCGCGCCATGGAGGCCTTGGATCACACCGTCCAGCGGCTCGAAAAAGGCGAGATCACCGCCATTGAAGCGATCGACGCGCTGTTGAGCGAAGAATACGCGACGCGCGAAACCCGACGGATTGACGTCGCCCTGCGCACCTCGAAGCTCCTGCCCGTCAAGACACTCGAGAGCTTCGACTTCAGCTTCCAGCCGTCCTTGGACCGTGAACGCATCGCGGCACTCGCCCAGCTCGACTTCGTCCGGCGCGCCGAGGTCGTCCACTTTCTGGGTCCGCCAGGCACCGGGAAAAGTCACCTCGCCACCGCGCTCGGCGTCGCTGCCGTGAAGGCCGGCCGCCAGGTTTACCGTGCCTCGCTGGCCGAACTGATCGACGCCCTCGCCAAGGCCGAACGGCAGGGCCAGCTTGCCGAGAAGATCCGCTTCTTCACGCGCGCCTCGCTGCTGATCGTCGACGAGATCGGCTATCTGCCCATCAGCCAAGGTGGCGCCAACCTGTTCTTCCAGCTCGTGAACGCCCGCTACGAGAAAGGGGCAATGATCCTGACGTCAAACCGCGGCTTCGCCGAGTGGGGCGAAGTCTTCGGCGATCCCGTCGTCGCCACCGCGCTCCTCGATCGACTGCTTCATCACGCCGTTGTCGTCCAGATCGAGGGTGCCAGCTACAGGCTACGCAGCCACGCGGACCTCATCCCCGAACACGTTCGCGCCAACGCCCCGATCACGCCGCCACCTCCGCCAAAGCGCCGTGGCCGCCCACCCAAGAAGGAAACTGCCAATTCCTGAAACCGGCTGATTACCGGACCCGCCAGAGTGGGGAATTTTACTTCGGCACTTCTGGGGAAAGTTCAGTCGGCGTTGACAATAGCGTCTCTACGGACAACCAAGAGGCTTATGTCGAAGAACAGCGTGAAGTGGCGGCGAAAGATCTCGAGCAATTCGTGAAGGCGACCGGCGTGCGATGCTCGCGTCCGATTGTGCGCTTCGGCCTTCATCCGACAGCCGAGGAAATCATGAAAGCCGCCAAAGAAGAGGTGGCCGATCTAGTTGTTCTGGGAACGGAGGGCCGAAGCGGACTCGAGAGGTTCTTTCTCGGCAGCGTCGCCGAAGCGGTCCTGCGCATGGCTGACCGCGACGTGCTGGCCGTCCCGCCTGCGTCCGCGTGATCCGAAGCCAGTGCCCACCGTTCGAACAGGTAGTAACCCACGTGATCCTGTCCGTCGCCGACAGCTCTCAGGCAATGCCAAGTGATGGTTAACTATTTCAATGGCCTGTTGGTGCCGCTGATAGGACTCGAACCTACGACCCCATCATTACGAATTTTGCCGTCCATGCCTTGGACGTGACCGGAAGAAGCCGCCCATAGCCGCATAACTCATTACGATTAAATAACTATCTTGAGAAGCGCTCTTGGACGGTGTCAGACCAAGCCGGAGAACGTTTGACGTACATTCCCTACTAATCCCCTACTAAAGAGAACCATTCGCCCAGGGATTTCCGGTGGCGGAACAAGCTAACGGGATGCAAACAGGAGCGAGAACGCCAGCCAGGTAGCTATAGAGAGCAAAGTAACAGCACTCCACAATATTGCCGAAGAAGCCTCCAGTAACGCGGTGCCCTAGTTGTGGATGGATGTGGTATCGTCATACGATCTGACTGTCTTCTCGACCTGTCACGCCCGCTCTTGATTTAGCAGTTTCATATACCACGCTCACCAGTGCGTTTCGAACCCACCACCAGCACAAGTAGCCGGGTTTCGAACGACATCTCGTGATCAGCTAGGTTCCTGCGGCTAGTGCACACTATCCTAGGTGGGCGTTTGAGGCGCTTGCATCCAAGGACGCTTTCGAGCTCGGATAGACATTGGGTATGATAATTTGTCAGGGTGCATGCCACCCACTACGCGGCGGATATCAGACCTTGGACATGGCCTAATGCGCCGAGATAATCGATGAAAGCACCTAAAGGCCTGCGGCTTTTTTGATTGCGGCAGCTGCAACAGTGACGCCGATCTTAGTGGCCACGTCGAAAGCCCACTTACCAGCATTCTTGAGAGCCATTGCGACCTTGGTACTATTTTTTGCCTTCGCAGACTCTTGGGCTTCGGAGACTGCCGCGGCCGCAGACAAAGACCCAGTGGAAGTATCCTGTAGCAAAGCCACCTTGAGGGCCTCAAGTTCGTCTACCAACTCTGCCATTTCCTCGTCAGAGAAAACTACGCCAATATTCTGCGAAAAATTGCTATTGTTCGCACTTGCGTTGTCGCCCATAGCGCCCACAACGCCCTTATTTTCATACTTATTTCCCATGACTTTCTCCAATACAAGTTCCAGCTCGGCTTCGTTCGCAATCCTAGTCCACAGATGTGAATTCAGCAAAGCTTGCCGAAGATTTCGGCGTGCCCCGTGCATTTCCAAGCCATGTGCCAACTCATCCACCTTGGCGACATCGAAGGTGTCTAGAAACACCTTGGTGAATACCTGATAGAACTCAGGGTCGCGCAAAGCAGTCAAGCGTTTCTTTCCCGTTAGGCGACTCAGAGAGTCACTAATTCTTCCACAGAAGTAGTCACTTTTTTCGCGTGATATTTCTGCAGCCTCATTGGACGCCAGCAAGAAAACTGAGTCTTGCAAAAGGCAAAATTCACAATACAAACGCGCCAATACCATTCTCGCTTGTCGCGATCGCTGATCCTCACTTCTGGATTTCTTCTCAACAATAGCCATTGGCAACTCGATCTCTTTGCCAGTATCAGAGCTGCCCGAAACAAAGCGAACTTTGTTCTGCATAAAAGGCCATTGCTCAAACCTTGAATATTTCACCGAGGCCGAAATACGGTCGCTTGGCATTTCGATAATAACCATCGGACGAGAACTCGACACCCAACGACCTAAGCCGTTTCTGTGAAAATGTGCCCGACCACTCGAATTAGTGCCATTGGCATAGATTTCAGCTGCAAGCTTGCCATAAGAGTCAAGCGACACTGTGTTGTCAGTATGCCGCGAGCGAACTTGTCGCAACAATGCAGTGCTTGCGATCTGGACCAGGTCATCAATTGCATAGGCTCTCTGATTCTTATCCATGAGCCCAGAGATACCTATTGAGAAGTACCCAGAAAAAGAGCCGTCAAAGTAAAACCTTTTCAGAACTCTAGTACGCTTTTGATGACCTATCTCAATTGATCTTCCTATTTCACAGATTACTCCTTCTTGTACCCAGCCTCGGATTCCTCCTCGCGGCCGCTCTCTTATTTTCCCAAGGTTCTGTTGAAACGGTTTTACGTTCTCCATGAACACTGGCCACGGCGGATTGCGAATTGTCGCGGCTGCCCTTAGGTCTCGAAAGTCCGAAATAGGGTAGTAGAGAGAAACATACATCTTCAACGCCAATAAATAAGACGGTGGGTGACACCACCGCCTTCTTTGATCCGGACGTAGTCGGGTTCGAACCAACGCTCTTAGCTTTTTCAGCTAATGCTCTACCACTGAGCTATACGTCCACCCAATACGGGCATTGCGGCTAGGCAATCTCGTCACCAGGCGGCAACGTCACCCTAGTGGACAAACCGAACCGTGGTCAACATGGCAGTTATAGCCCGGTTTACACTTAGTAAGGATGCTTGCCTTGGGTCATTTTTTGATGATTTCCATCATGTTCACCGCCAGCTGCACAGCGCCCTAGCTGCACCAAACCCGGCAAACCGGGTAAACCCGGCCCACCCCACCCCAAGCACGGGCCGATCGCGTTTGCAGCTGTAGGCCGCTCCCAGTCCACCCTCTCTCGCGGGCTATTTTGCCCCAAGCGTGGACGAAATCGGTAGACGGACGCTATGCCAGTAAAAAGCCTCATTGCCCGGAGAAAAAGCATCAGTCATACTCCGAGAACCTCGCAAAAGCTGGTATTAGCTATTGTTTTCGCTCCCGAATTGGCTCCGCTCGAAGCCACAGACCATTGACGAACCGAAGGCCACTGGGTTGGCCGAGACTGACCTTGAGGCGGGGCCGAAGGTGGGGACCAATATCGACCGCCCTGTCATCGACCTCTATCGGCCGCACATCACGTCTGGCGACTGCCTTATCGTGACTGGCTATCAAGACTTCCTTTCTTCGCTCGCTGTCCTGATGAAAGAGGTCAAGGAACTAAAAGACCCTAACACAGACCCAGACATCCGCATTCGGATATCATTCGGTATCGATACGGGGAACTCTCGACGTTTGGCAAAGCCGAGACCTGTGACTGAAGAAATGAAGCTCTATTGGCTGGAGAAGTCCGGCCTGCAGATCGAGGACGACGATGACCTGCTCGCGGTGCTGGCAAAGCGGGCGATCCAAACTGGCAAGATTGAGCTTCGCGTCTTTGACCCTGTGCTGGCCCAGACCCGCTTGGGGATCAACGGGGATCGTCGGATGCATTCCAAGATTGTGAGTTCACCAATAGGCGCGGTGGCTGGCTCAGCGAACTTCTCTCGCTCGGGGCTCTACAGCAATATTGAGTATGCAGATGGGCTCGATGCAGGTTCGCACGAGCTTCAGATTGAGCGCACGCGTGCGGCGGAACAGATCTGGGACGTCTCTGCTGACTGGACCGCAGAAGCGCTCGAAATTCTCGACAGGCTGATAAAGCCCGTCACGGCCGAAGACGCCATGGCGCGTATGATCTCGGAACAGAAGGGGTTTGAGCCCTGGCTCACGGGCGGACGCAGGGGAATTACCGGTCACAAGCTTTACGGGTACCAACAAGAACTTACCTACGAGGCATGTTCCATCACATACGACCATGGCATTGCCTTCGTCGAGGCGCCTACAGGGTCGGGAAAAACCGAGATCGGTTGCCACCTTGCGGAGGCCTTATCAGACACGTTTTTGCGGGTGATACCCAGCTCTCCTGTCCATGGTGTGGTCCGGAAGAATGCGGCTGTCATCGCGCCGCCAAAGGTCATCCCGAGTTGGGAAAAGCATTCCACGAATTCTTTACGGCCGATAGCCAACACCAAACTTGCGAAACAGCATCTGCGAGGAGCCGGTGATGACACCAAGACTGGGTTGAGGCTCGATCAGTTCGGCGTGCTCATCATCGACGAAAGCCATACGGTGACACCCGGCTTCGAACAGGCATCCCAGATGGCCGCGGCGGTCGAGCTAGCGCCACCAAGCTGGAATGTCTGCTTGTCAGCCACGCTGCTCGGCAATCGTGACGTCGACTGGCTTGCACACATGCAAGAGAAGCGCGCGTCCATCTTCATGACGCCGGACTACATCCAGGCCATGGGTGAGCTGTTCGACCGAGAGCAGCACAGATCGCCAGACATCTTCGATCACAAGGCGCCACTCGCTGTCTTGTCTGAACCGGAAACTGCGCTTTCGCGACAGGCTCGCACGGAACTCTCTGAGCTGATTTCGCCCTTTCTGGCGCGCCGCCAGCGCCGATGCATTGGCGAGGACGAGGATCGCTCCAAGCACAGCTATCCCAAGCTTGCCAATCATGGGCGACCGAAGACGTTGACGCTCACCAAGCCCCAGAAGGTACGTCTCGACGAAATCGTAGCACTCTGCCACGAACTTGCTCCTGGGGGCAGGGTCACGGCCGTTGAGAAAAGTCGGTTCGGTCACGTCAAGACGCAGCAGAGCACTCAAGATCAGCTCCACATCCGAAACTTGCTGAATATTCTTAGAGTGAACGCGGCGCAGGCCGCCTGGGAGATGTCCCACGGGGTGATCGGGAAGTGGCTGCGGGAATTCGAGCAAGGCTCAAAGAATGGGAGAAGGGTGCCGCATCCAGGTCAGGTCAACATGTTCTCGCTGCTGGGCATCGACGCGTTGGCGACCCCTGAAAAGTGTGATGCCCTCACCCGAAAGCTCAACACGCAGACACTACGCGACCTTGACGAAAAGCGGTACCAAGCCTGCCTGCGCATCCAAGATCAGAAGGATCGGGTTGTCTTCCTTGCAGAACGCACAGACACGCTGGAAATATTCGCGGAAGCGCTTTCACGCCGCGGCCACCACACGAACTTTGTTGTCGGCAACCAGACGAAGGGCGATGAGAGGGCCGTGAAGGCAATTTTTGGGAGTGGACCAGATGGCTTTCAACGCATCACGCACGGCAAGTCTCTGGAGTCCTACTTCCGCCCTGGTGGAAAGAACGCCCCGAAAGGGCCTGCGTCGGTCTTCCTTACCTATAAGATGGCTGAGGGCATCAATCTCCAGTCAGCCGATACACTTGTTCTCCTAGGCGTCACCTCGAACCTGAAAGAGCTCATCCAGGGATTGGGGCGTATCGACCGCATCGACAGCCAATTTGGGATCGTGAACTACCACCTCGTCGATGTGCCGGTCGGTCAGTTTGCATCAGACGACAAGGTGGCCAACCGCATCGCGAACTATCGGACGCTCGCAGGCGAAGAGCTTATCGACGCTGTGCAGGAGGTTGGGTCCGAGGATGCAGAAGTGATCCTAGAAAGCGTCATCACTTATCTTGGGTCGCCCAGGCGATTGCGCGAACACAACTTTCACGACGTTCTCGCTCGGACCAAAGAGAAGATCTCTCCGGAGCGCTACGGGCTCATCAACAAGGCAAGAATCGAAGGCACCTGGGGCGCTGAACTGGCGCTCTTGTCTGCCAGAGAGAGCTTCACTGCCCTCCACCTGAAAGGCTTCGACAAGCCAAACAGTTTTTTCCCGCCGCGTTTGCTGCTGCTGCAGCCTTCTGATACTGCACTGACGGTGGACCGGGGTCAGCTGGCATGCGCACAGACCATTGAGTCAGCGTACGAGCGAACCATAAGCCTCGGCTTGCATCAGATCAGGATGACCGAAGACGAACTGGCTGGCGCGCTTGAAACCATCTCCGAGCAGCTGGGACGGCTTACTGAATGGCATCTACGCCCGGCACGCGTTGAAAGCCTGATGAAGGCGTGCGCTGAGTTCATGACGGGTCGAACAGATGAAAAACAAGATGACGAACAGCTGTTCGGGCACCTATCGCTTCCCGCTATCGAAATGATCTGCGAGTCGTGGAGCAGGCTGCTTGACCCCTTTTGGGAGGAAGCCAAGTTGGACGTGCGAGACAGCTTTGCCTTCGATGGGCTGCCAAAGGGCTACATCGCGATCCAGGCAATTTTGGATAAGCTCGAAGGCGACGCTGTCCGCGCTGACGACATACACGCCAAGATGTCTAAGGTGATTGAGGAAGCGGAGCTGCTGTCACGGGACCACGAGCCAGAGATCGGGCGGCGGGTTTCAGTCGTGTTTTTCTCGGGCGGGACGGGGGAGCACTGATCGAAGAGGGCGCCTGTGGTCCATTATGTTAATCCGGCATAGCGGTTCGTGGCATGCAACTCTAGCTCCAAAGGGCGGCGAGCTTGTTTCGTACAATCTTGAAGTCTTGAAATGCAGCTCTCACTTTGAAGGCTGAGGTTTTGTCCGAAAGATCCCCTAGGGCGTCCGCGATCTCGGCGCGCGTTATCGAGGAACGGGGACCAACAATAACCTGCGTTAACTTCATATGGTCCGAGAACGGCTCAAAATAATGAGTGGTCCCGTTGATCTGCTCGCCTTCTTTAAGCTCGAAGAAGCCTCTTCTCTCTTGCTCATACGACCACGCATTGAACTTAGTCAGCATCAGCTGTTTGATATCAGCAGGAGTGATGTCATCGAGAGCCTTGTGGCCGAGGTCTTGGAGGGTTGGTCTTTCAGAGACATAATGGACTTTGTGGAACCGTGAAGTGGCCACCTCAAACCCAAGAGCGATGCCTTTGAGCTTATCGGCATAGTGGCCCCACAGTAGTGGGTTGCTCCAACGCCTACTCATACAGATGATACCGCTCTTATTGTGCAGGTGCGTTCGCATCTCCAGTAGAGACTTTCTGTCTTCGCGGTCCTTGAGTGCCAAGCCGATGAACTCAAACTCATCGTTCTGCTCTTCTATCCGAGAGACGCGCAGTCGTCTCTCTCGCAGCGCAATGATTGCGTATTTTTCATCCAGGAACCGAAAGGCGAGCATTATCTTTTGACCCTCAAAAGGATAAACCAAGGATCACTTTGGAGGCTATTTGCTTGCCAATTAGCTGTTTCATTTGGGATCCCTCGTTTCCTTTTCATCGTCTCCTCAGCTCCGTTCTCATAGCGCCGGCAGGACAACTGGGTTTGCAATCGGACCCACATTCTTGAATCCGTTTTGGAAAGCTACCTCTACGCCACCACCTGACTGCCCATACATTGGAACGGATGCTCCGCAACGCAAATGAGTGAAGGGCGGAGGACGTAGTTCCCATCTGAAGCAGGCTGGGAGCAATCCTGGAAGGGCCAACCGAGCAACGGCTGAGAAGCCTGTTGGCATGAATTGCACCTCTGACGTCGGAGCGGTGAATGTGTTAGGCGCCACCTGTCCGCTGGTCTGGTCAATTCGCTTGCTGGTAGGCCATGGTTCCCAACGATAGAAGACGTCATCTGTGCCAGTTACTCCAATGAAAGGCAGATGACCGTAAGTCCAGCTTCTAGGTTGCGGTGGCTTTGGAAAGGGACCAATCGGGAAGTGTCGAAACTGAACGTAAGGAACTACTTGGTGCCCCTCCAAGCTAAGTTCGAACGGTTCAAGCATTGCCAACCATTCTCTGAACAAGTCCTTTCGGTCGGAATCAAGCCCCCTTTCATCACGACTGAGCCAAGGTTCATGCAGGTAGCTCAGAGGTTCTCTGGCTTCCAATATCGGGAATAGATCAGCCAAGAACACGGCAACTTGGCCGCCTAGAACAACCAGCCATTCGCCTACTGGTGTTTCCTGTTCAGAAAGAACCTGTATGCCCATTGCTGTTTCAGGAAACTCCGACAGGAGCGATTGATTTCTTTCATCAATTCGAAGAAGCCTCATGAAAACAGATCTCCAAGCGTCAAGACAACCATGACCACATATACCATTGCTGAACCCACACGCGTAAGGCGCTCTTATGTTAATTGCTGGCTGCGTGGCGCAAGGGCCGTGCCAAACCCCGCAAACACCGTAAACCCGGTGCACCCCACCCCAAGCATGGGCCGTGCTGTTGGGGGACGTTTGGCCGCTCCCGGCGCAACGTCCTTGGCGAGCTGTGCCAACATCAAAGCCCGCTGCGGGGCCCTAGAGTTTCGCACATTTAGCGTAGGGTTCCCGCAGCGCTCACCACATGTTACCTATTGCGTAACGAATCAACAGGCATTACCTGTTAGGTAACAAGGGTGCTTCGATGCACATCGAGTTCGCGAGCAACAAACTCAAGCGCCAGATGGGATCTGCGGCAGCTATGCAAAAGGCGTATGGAGATCGGGCGAAACGCCTCATGATGCGTCTTGGTGTCATCAAGAACGCTACGTGCCTGGCTGACGTCCCGACCGACCCGCCGCCCCGGTGCCACCCTCTTAAGGGTGTCTATTCGGGCAGTTATGCGGTCGATATCTCCGGCAACTGGCGCCTGATCTTTGAGCCAATTGTGGCTCCGAGCGGAAATGCAGAGACCACCGCGCCCAATCCGTCCGAAGTGACGGCAATACGAATTCTCGACGTCATCGATTACCACTGACGATGCGACGAGCGGAGAGGAATGAGATTATGAGCGTAGCAGAGAGGAGTGATGCCTGGTCTCCTGACTGGGCAGTTCATCCTGGGGAACATCTGGCAGAGTACCTTGAGAGCCGAGGCTGGTCTCAAGCTGAGTTCGCGCGGCTTGCGGGGCTTAGCTCCAAGCTGGTCAGCACGATTATCAATGGTACGAATCCGGTTAGTGCGGAGACAGCTCTGAAACTCGAACACGTGCTCGGGATGAAGGCCGACATTTGGACTGGGTTGCAGTCGGATTGGGACCTGCACGAAGCGCGCAAAGTCCGTCAGCAAAACGCGGATGAATGTAAGGCATTCTTAGGCAAGTTCCCGGTAAAGGATCTGGTCTCTCGAGACGTGCTTCCTAGGGGGGCGAGCATTGAGGTTATGTGCGAAAGCTTGCTCACATTTTTGGGCATCGGCACGCCAAGCGCTTACGAGGCCAAGCTGCGAAATCTGGCCGTTCAACACCGGCACTCGAAGAGCTTTGAATCCGACGAGAACCATGTTGCTGCATGGCTATTGATTGGTGAACGTCATGCGCGGGCAATGAAGCTACCTGCTTTTGATGAGCATAGGTTTGTTCAGGCGATAGCCGAAGTGCGTGGACTTACCTGTGAACCGCCTGAGGTATTTGCTCCTCGCATGATTGAGCTTTGCGCCGCGTCCGGGGTTGCGGTGGTGTTTGAACCGCCCCTGCCAAAGACGCGGCTATTCGGTTCAGCACGCTGGATCGATGGTAGCCGTGCCATCATCCAAATGTCGCTTCGAATGAAGTCGAATGATCACTTCTGGTGGACGTTCTTCCATGAAGCTGGCCACATTATGCTTCACCGTGGGCGAACCTTCGCGGATGATCAAGGCGGGGTCGGTGACGGCGCTGAAGACGAGGCAGATGCCTGGGCGGAGGAGCAACTGGTTGAGAGGAACCGCTTTGACCAGTTTTGCCAAACGGCCCCTCGCTCAGAGGCAGCTGTGCGATTGTTCGCCAACGAGGTTGGCATTCATCCTGGCATCATTGTTGGGATGCTCCAACATCGCGGTATCCTACCTTACAGAAATCTAAATGGACTGAAGACTCGCTTTGAATGGGTAAAATCTGCGAAAGCTTGAGGCCCAACAAGCGCTACTCGGCGCTGTGTCCCACCCGCAGTGTACCTTGGCGTCCAGGGTGTTGCGCCTTCGGGTTGTCCCGCCACTGAAAGTGAACCTCGACAGGAACTTGGAATTTGGCTGCAAGCCTTTCGCACTCTTTCCAGGCATCCTGCGCCGACTGCCCTTGGATCGAGATACCCAGGTGCTGGTGGAAAGTGTAGCCTTGGGTGCTAAGCTTCGATCGGCTGGCAGGTATATCCAGTGTCTTGACCAGCTCGTCGGCGGCAAGCCCTTGGCTTTTCACAGCAGCAATCACGGAAAGCAGTAGTGACGCCCAGTTTGCTTTCGGGAGCCCTTGACCATCGACGGTTGCATTTAGAACGCGAGTGAATGCTAGGCCAGGCGTGGTTCTGAATTCCAGCACGTCGTCTGCTTCGCTGTCATCGGTTGCCTCATCAACATCCCTCTCCAGGTCGAGATTTCTCATTGTTTGCGCAACGATCGCATCGATCGTCTGCGATGGCGTCTCTGTGCTTAGCCATGTCGCCAACGTCTTCAGGTCGGCAAACGTCGCATCGTTCAATCTTACTACGGGCATCATGTTCTTCTCCGTTCGATCCAATTATCCACAAGGAAATAGGTAACATATCTGCTGTGCAGACGTCAAGACAACATGTTACATATTGTCTTAATACGCGGTGCGCCTTGGTGGGCACTACGCGCGGTACGACCTTCTTCGCGAAGATGCAGCTGCCTAGACTGGTGCCAGCACATTCCCCGGAGCTAATCCAGCTAACTGCCTTCGGCGGTGGTACCCCACCCCATGCACGGGTCCTTGTGCCATAACCCCAATCGGCCCGCTCCACTGGACCCGGTTTGAGCCAAAGGGGGAATAGTTATGTCGGCCTTCAATTTGATGGTTCAAACCGTTGGTCTCGGGATGCTGATCTGGTGGCCTTCGATCTCCAGTCCAAATTTCTCATCTCCGATGCTGACATCGATTCCGCCGTAATGCAGTTGTCGGTGGTGATTGGCACAAACCGTCATGATATTCGCTGCATGCAAGGAGCCCTTTTCGAGCTTTGACACTGGCATGACGTGATGGGCTTCAACATAAGGCTCGCCACTGGGCTTTCTGAACGCGATTGGACCCCAGCCAAGTGCCTCGCAGATCTGGCACTTGAAACCGTTAAGTTTCTTCACCTTTGCGCCCACAGGCCCGCGTTCGATGTACTGGCTTTGCCGCTGCTTTACCTCAGGCGCGGCATCCTGGTACTTATCCTCGATAATCTGCAGCGCCTGTGCCAGATCGGGCGCAACTTGGGGTTTCGGAAGGTCATCGACCCGCATGCCTAGAAAGGCTGCAACCGCCCGAAAGTCATCGCCAGAAATCGGAAAGGTGGAGCCCTGAAACCCTTCCAGCAACAGCTTTGACACACCCGGTGCCTTTTCCTGCAGGCTCTCGATGCGCAGCGGGCTATCCAGAAATGTCTTCAAGTAGCGAATACTGACAGTTGGCCAACCTGCTTCCCGTTCTTTGCCCGGAGACCAAAACTCATCACTCGCGCCAGTAGCTTCGTACGGGTCAGTTAGAACCTGACAGATGGCGTAGATCCCGGGTTCAAGCTGAGGCCGTCCGTCCCGCTCTGACTTGCTGCGCCTATCCTGTCCAACTCTGATGATAGCCAGCTGACCAGGCTTGAACTTGTCACGATCAGAGCGGCGCACTCCCCATGAGTCCACCTCAATACCGCGCGCTAGGAACTCATCGATCGCCCATTTCTGCGGGTTGCACACGAGTACCCAGAAGGCCTCTTCCTCGGCCAGCGGAAGGCCGTCTGCCCATGTTTGGATTGCCCCTGGATGTTGCGCCGCCTCGTCTTTCCAGAGCTTTGAAGAGCCACCAGGCAAGGTGCGCGTCATTTTCAGGACTCGGTCAAAATCGTCGTCTGACCACGCCTTACCCTGCGCAGCTTTTTGCATGTCCTCACGCGAAAAATCCCACCCTCGCTCACCCCATTGCCACGCCTGCGAGAACCGCTCTTTAGCTGTCATGCCCAAAGGCGGCAGGCTCAGCCGGTAACACGCGAAATCAAGCCGTGATTGTATGTTCCCATGAGTGCGGCCAAACTTCGCCATATCGCCAATACCCATAGCCGCCGCTGCTTCGGCATTGCTGTACGGCGTGATCATCCCAGGCGATGAAGACCGGCGCGTCCTCAGCCAATCTAAGAGCGCTTCGGTTCGAGTCTGTGTCGATGCATCTTCGTTCGTGGGAGGCTTGGCTGTAGAATTCGGTACATCGAGCGCTCTACGAGCATACCACAGGGCGCGTTCTGAAAACTCTTCACGATGATCGATGATGATCTGCTCGTAGGATAGGTCAGCCCGATCCGCATCGTTCAAGACTGTGAAACCCTGAGTTGGTTTTTTCCGTGAGACTGCAGCTTCCGCGGCTCCGATCAGGCCACGGTTTTTCAGCTGCTGGAACGTTCGAGACGCAGTCTTGTGGTCTCGCTTCATGAGGCCGACGTATTCGGCAACAGCAAGGACGATCTTCTCTTCGGCTGGTGTCAGGTTGGTCAGGTCGATGCCGGTCTTATCGGCTACTACCTGTCGCGCGAGTGACCCATAGTGCGCCTTTATCGCCGCCTCTATCTCCGGTGTCATCGCGTCGTTATTGACAATATTCGTCTCAAGGTTCCGGAGCTTGTCGTAGTTTGGCGTATTTCTAATCCGCTCGATTATTATCTGCCGGTCTATTTCTGCCACGCCTCACTCCCATATTAACATTCCAAAAATGGTCTCATCATGCCCGCTTGGTCAATGATGGTCATCGGTACCGGCACCTTATGGACGCTTTGGAGGCGCAGGCCACTGCCGGTCCACCCTCTCTGCCGACCTATTTGGACACCTTTGGGCATGACGGCATCATCGACCCGATCTTGGCCTGAAGGACACAGTTGGCGGATATATCTCTTTAGCCGGTGATCCCGCTGACGTTGGCTCGCGCCCACGCATGTACGACAACGCCGGATGCAGCCTGATAAGTCTCTGATAATGATTGTTTTTTCGAGATTTAGCGGTTAAGTTGAGTTGAGGCTATAGGAGGTCTCACATGCCAACACTTCGTTTCACCAAGCGCGTGATTGAAGCACTGCCCCACCCCGAAAAGGGCCAAGTCCTTTACCGCGACGAGATGTTGCGAGGTTTTGGTCTACGTGCGGGTGCACAGTCCAAGGTCTACTTCGCCGAAGGCCAGGTGCAGAACCGGACGCGCCGCGTCACAATCGGCCGAGCCGACGTCTTCGGTGTCGATGCAGCCCGCAAACGTGCCCTCAGTATTCTCAACGACATGGCAACGGGGGTCGATCCAAACGCGGAAAAGCGCCGCGTTGCGCAAGAGAGCGTGACCGTTGGCCAGGCCTTTGATCGGTTCTTTGCAACACGGACCTCCATCGTTGGTAGTACGCGCGATCGCTACCAACGGACGGTCGACCTGTACCTAAAAGACTGGCGACGCACGCCGGTCACTTCCATTACCCGACAAATGATCCTCACGCGCCACCAGCGCATCGGTAAGGCAAACGGCGAGGTTACGGCGAACAATGTAATGCGCCATTTTCGGTCGGTATATAATGTGACAGCCGCTGCGCATGATGAGTTCCCGCCCAACCCAGTCAATATCCTAACCCAAGCCCGTGCCTGGTATCCCGAGCGCCGACGCCGTAGCGCTGTGGCCGCACATGATTTGCCAGCATGGTGGGCCGCAGTCATGGACGAGCCGGAATATTCGCGCGACTTCCTTCTGATCGCTCTGTTCACCGGTATGCGGCGCAATGAAATCGCTACCCTGCGCTGGGAGCAAATCGACCTGACTGAAAGGGCGCTGCACATCCCAAAGACCAAAAACGGTGATCCACTGGACCTACCGCTGTCAGACTACCTGGTGACCTTGCTGCAAGAGCGTCATGAGCAACAAGCAGGCGCGTCGCCTTGGGTGTTTCCAAGCGTAGGCCGCAAAGGTCATATCGTAGAGACCAAAAAATTCACGGCGCGGGTGACTGAACGCAGTGGGGTCGCGTTTACCCTGCACGATCTTCGCCGGACCTTCATTACCATCGCGGAGAGCCTGGATGTCCCCCACTACGCGTTGAAGCGGCTGTTGAACCACCGGCTGTCGGGGGACGTAACGGCGGGGTATATCGTTAGTAGCGCGGAACGCCTGCGTGGTCCCGTATCGTTAGTGGCGGCCAAGATTCTTCAACTTGCGGCGCAATCAGAAATTAGGAAAGCATTATGACTGACGGCGAGCCATATGATTATTCAAGCTTTGAGAATACTTGGCTCTACAGCGGCAAGCCTTTAACCAAAGAACAAAGAACCGAGCTTATCGAAGGCATCAACCCTGACATGTGCAAGAAGCACGGCATCGAAGCGGTTGCTGAGCATCAGGCGCTCCTGTTTGACCTGGTTCGGATCATGAAAACAGGGTCAGAGGTGCCAGAAACTGATGGCAAAATACTTCCGCCGAAAGATCAACCGACAGTCAAATCAGCTCGGAGCAAAATTGCACAGGCATCAGGTCAACTAGGCAAGGCAGAGGACTTGCTCCATGGTTTGACAGGCAACGAGACAGCTCGAGCGCTTCTGGAACACTGCAATGCCTACGATCACTTTGAAAGTCTGTTGCCTGCACTGAATAAGCTAATTTCAATTTTGGAAGAAGCTTCGCGATATGAAGGTCATCATGGCCAGAGGCAAAATCCTGATTGGGTGCGGTTTTTTTGCGAAACCTGTCAAAAATTCTGGGGAGAATTCATGTCTGGAGGAAAAACCCTCGTTTATCAGAATGAACAGGAAAGCCGCATTTCTGAGTGGGTGCACGACCTGTACTGGATACTTGGCAAGGTCAGTGGTGAAAATCCACCTGTGTCTATGCTGCTTACCTATGCCAAGAACCCCAACCGCTGAACGACATAAAAAAAGTACGTTTGGCAGCATTAGATAGCCCCACCTAAAAACTGCGATTGATGGCCCGTAACCAAAAACGGAGACATCAAATGAATAAAGACCCTGACAAGCTGCTTACGACGAAAGAAGCGGCGATACTGCTTCGCCTTAGCCCCCAAACGCTCGAGAAGTGGCGCACGCAAGGGCGGGGGCCAAAATTCGTCAAGCTCGAAAGCAAAGCCGTTCGTTATCGCTATGGCGATCTCATTAGCTGGTACTTTGGCGACTGATATGGCCGACAAAACAAGCCTTTCCAACGCCATGTCCTCGCCTGCTGGTGCAGCCGTGGAATATCATAAAATAGGATGGGAGCCGCTTCGGCTCCCCCCTCGCAAGAAATCGCCAGCGGGTAAATGGAAAGAACCGCGGGTATGGTCCGAAGCCGAAATCCAGGCCGAGTTTTCCGATAACAGCAACGTCGGCATCGCGCTGGGAATACGCTCGGGAAATCTGACCGACATCGACTTTGACTGCCCTGAAGCGGCTGAACTTGCTAAGATTATTCTTGATACCTTGCCGAGCTTCGGTCGTCCCGGTTCGCCTTACAGCCACCGTATCACCCTGGCCGAACTCAAGAAGGGCCGCTATACCTTTGAGCTGCCCAAGGAGGTCGCAACCAGACTCAAGGCGGCCCGCGCGATGCTGTTGGAGGTACGGGGGACCGGTCACCAAACCATGTTTCCGCCTTCGATCCATCCGACCGGGGAACGGGTGCAATGGCACGCCGGTGCAACGTCTGTTCCAAAAGCAGAACCGGGCGAATTCCTGAAACTGTGCGGCGTAATCGCTGTGCTTTCCGCCACTGCGATGGCTTATCCGGTGGTGGCAGGCCAGCGCGATGAAGTCTGCATGATGATCGCGGGCGTACTCGTGCGTGCGGGTTTCGATGATGAAATGATCGACGACCTGATCGAGTGCGTCGCCTCGCTTGCGGGCGATGAGGAAGCGGAGAAACGCCGTGGTAAGGCCGCTGCCACCCGCGCCCGCATCGATGCAGGTGAGGGCGCATGGGGGCTGCCTGAGCTCTGTTCTCGCCTTGAGATCGAAGAGGCAGAACCGGCGTTTCGCAAGTGGCTGGGCTCCAAGGCCCCTTCACAGAAAGGCGGAAGTCCAGGCCGCCCAGTGATCTTCGTTCAAGGAGGTAACCTGCCGTCGGAGGTAGATGAAGCCGAGGAAGCCCTGCTTGCCGCCGGTCTTGGTGTCTACCAGCGGGGCGAAAATCTAGTGCGGGTCGTGCGCCTGCCTCAAAGTGAGGGCGACGACGGCGTACAGCGCCCCAGTGGGGCCTTGCTGATCCATCCTGTCAGCGCGGCCTGGCTGAGGGAAAAATTCGCAATCTCGGCGGTCTGGATGAAATACGGCAAGGAGGAACCTTACCCCATCAACCCGCCCACTGAACACGCACGAGCGCTGTTGGCGCGCGTCGGAGAATGGCACGCGCCGGTGCTCCGGGGTGTCGTGTCCTGCCCCACGATGCGCGCGGACGGCACGATCCTGCAGGACCCTGGATATGATTCCGCGTCAGGCCTACTCTATGATCCCGGGGGCGTGGTGTTTCCCCAGGTACCTGAAACGCCGACACGTGCGGACGCGCAAGAGGCAATGCGAGTCCTGAAGAAGCCCTTTCGCGAATACCAGCTGCCGACCCCGGCCGACTGGTCCGTGCTGTTGGCTGCCGTGATCACCTCGGTGATTCGCCGCGTTCTGCCGTCCTCTCCGCTTTTCGCGATAGACGCGCCTACGGCAGGTTCTGGCAAGACACTCATGTGCGAGGCTGTCGGTGTGATTGCCTCTGGTTACAAGCCGACCATCATCTCACAGGGGAAGACCCCTGAAGAAGATGAAAAGCGTCTTGCCAGCATCTTAATGGCCGGGGACGCGGTCTTGGTAATCGACAACTGCGAGCGCCAGTTGGGGGGCGATACATTATGCTCGATGCTGACGTCCGAGATCATCGCGTCGCGGATTCTAGGCAAGTCCGAGATGAAGCAGGTGCTTACAAACGTCCTCGTGATGGCGACGGGTAACAACCTCGAAGTTGTAGGCGACCTGGGTCGCCGCACCCTGGTCTGTCGCATCGATACCGGCGCCGAGCGGCCTGACCAAATTGAGCACTCGTTCGAGCTCATTGATGAGGTTCTGGCTGATCGCCCGCGCCTTGTCGTGGCAGCACTCACGATCCTGCGCGCGTATGTAGTAGCGGGCAAGCCCAATCGCATGATCCCTATGGGGTCCTTCGAGGGCTGGAATCTCGTACGCGAGGCCCTAGTCTGGCTCGGGGAAGAAGACCCCGCCGTTACGCGCGAAAGTGTCATCGCGGATGACCCGCGGAAAAACGAACTGGCAGAGCTTCTTGAGCTATGGGCTGATGCACTTGGCGGGCGTTCGATCATTTTGGCGGAGTTGGCGGACGAGGCGGCCAGTTCGCCCCGTTCAAAGACAGCAGCGCTGCATCAGGCTCTGGCGGAGCGTACCTATAAGCAGGTGTTCAATACGCGCAGCGTCGGGCGTTACCTGTCAAAAAACAAAGACCGCCTTGTCGGCGGGCGTGTTCTGCGTTGCGAAGATGATCCGTCAGGGGTGAAACGCTACCGGTTGGAGACCCCCGGGGCGCCTCCGGCGATTGATACGCCTTTCTAAAGGGTCAGGTTCAAAACGCTGGTGGGGTCGGCAGTGTCGGTCCCACTGGTTTTGCGGGTATGCCGGGTTTATTTTGCCTGCCATCACACGTGGGCAGCACCAAACCCTGGTAACCTGTTAAACCCTGTCTTCGTTGCGCTGGCCACCTTCGTGGCTATCCTGTGTCGTTACCCTCCAACCAATGCTGGATTTCTAGCAGCGCAGATGCGTTGGTTTCGTCTTTAACGATACTTTCCAGATCGGTCAGCGCGTCGCCGAGGGTACGCCCGGCCTCAACCCCGTCGCGCCCCTGCAGCCGGTTCTGCAGCCAAGCCTCAAGCATCTGTCGGCGTTCGGGCTGCAGCGCTTCCGGCTGCTGGTGAAAAACGATGCGCCGCGCCAACTCGCGATATCTGTCGTCCTCGATGGCTTCGGCAATCTCTGCGCGCTCAATCCAGCCCGCCGCATGAAAAGCCTGCATCCGGGCTTCGTCCGCACGGCTTGGGAAGCCCTCATACATCCGGCCCTCGACCACCACAGCGGGCTCAAAGGGCGGGTAGCGCTGTTGCATTGCCACACCCACCCGCGCGGCGAACAGGCCATCAGCGGCCACCACAGCGGCCCGGCGGACGATCTCAGCCGTGGGCAGGCCAATTGCGCCCTGCAAATCCCCCACCAGGCCTAGATCGACCAACGCTGGCATCTTGTTTGTGTAGACAGTGCGCAGCGCCCGCTTCGGTCCCTTCATCTCCTCGGCAAGATCATCCTCGCTCAGGTTCAAGACTTCAGATGGGTCACGGCGAAGATTAAAAACAGCCTGCATGGTCGGGTTCATTGGATGGTGTCCGCAGCCGACAACGGCGCGCAATGATGGAACACCCTTGTGATATTCGACCAGGCCCTTCGGTGCGCCGGACGCCAGCGCCGCCGTTACCTCTCCCTTGTCAACCAACGGCATCAAAGAATTCCAAACAACCGGTGCGCGGTCGCGGATCAGCCGAGCAATGTAAATGGTGGCTTCCACATCCGCCAAAGCGTCGTGGGCGTTTTCATGCGCGAACCCGTTTGCAGGGGCCAGCGTGTCGAGTTTCAGCGTGGGGCGTTCGTTGTGGTTGATCGGTACTGTGATGGCGTTGGGTGCCAACGCTGCCGTCGCTTGCGCCAGGCGCAGCACGTCGGCCCGCTGATTACCGTTCGTGTTGGTCAGGTAGGTCGGCTGCACGGTCTGATAGAATGCTTGCCGCAGCAGCGGTTCGTCGAACGCGAAGGTGTTGTACCCGGTGAAGATCGCCGGCGACCACTCGCGCAGCTTCTGCGCGATGGTCTGCATGGCGTCGTAGTGGGACGGTAGGCTGGGGTCTGTCAGCATCGCTGGCGTCACCCGAGTGGCCAGCAGGGCACCCGGTGCCGGGACGACATGAGGCAGCAGGCGGCAGCGGATTTCGAAACGGTCGAGTTCGTTCAGATCGTCATCAGTCCGGATCGCTGCGAACTGCAGGATCTGGTCGAAAGTGGTGTCCGTGCCGGTGGTTTCGGTGTCGTAGAAGATGAAGGACATTTTGTGCGCTTAAGCATCCTAACTATTCACTTTGAACATAGCGTTTGCCTGGTGCTGAGTTATTCAAAGACGCGCCGGGAGTCTTGTCCCCGAGTAATGAACTCGCAGAGGCGATCCACAAGATCGCTCGACGGCTCCCGCCCAATCGCACATTCCCACACGGTCCCGACTCGCCAGCCCGCATCCGTCAGTTGCCTCAAGTTTCGAGCATCCCGTTCCACGTTCCGGTGGAACTTCTCCTCCCAGAACTCCACATTGCTTGAAGGGGTGGATGCCTTGTGGCAGCCTGCGTGTCTGTGCCAGTAGCACCCATGAACGAAGAGTGCAGTCCGCCACTTGGGAAGCACGATGTCCGGTGAGCCGGGTAATCCTCTATAGTCGATGCGGTAGCGAAAACCTTGATGATGCAAGGCTCGGCGAAGAGCCATTTCCGGCTTGGTGTCACGCCGACGTACGCGTGACATAATTTTCGAACGTACTTCAGGTTCAACTGTGTCAGCCATGATGATCCGTTCTCTTGATAACATTGGCATTCACCTCAATGGAGACGAGGCCGCCCAAGTTAGTGAAATAGTAGAACATCGGGACTAGAAAGAGCAGCGATATCCGAACAGGTAGCTTGCCGCAGCTTGGAGTATGTTCGGACAGTTCATCCAAGCCTGGCCAAGTAGGCAAAAACAACTAACTTGACCCAGATTCAGAACAAAGGCAGAACAAATATGTGTCTCAATGACCAGATGTCAACAACTTACCAGATGCAAGGCAACGGCTTCGATGGAACGAAAGCTGCCAGAACGACGCCAAAACTGCTCGATATCTAGTTGTTTCTTGGTTACAGATGGCGATATGATGAGCTCTTGATGGCCTGGAAGACGTGAGGGAGGTAAGCTAAGTGGACAGTGGCAACGGTGTAGTCAGCCTGTTCGCGGGCATTGGCGGCTTCGAACTAGGCGCCAGCGAAAATGGACTTGAAACTGTACTCTCTTGCGAAATTGAAGCCAGCGCGCAAGCGGTCCTTCAGCAGCAATTCCCTGATGCGGAGATGCACTCAGACGTTTCAACTCTCAGTGATTTGCCCGCTGCGTTTGCCATAACTGCAGGGTTCCCTTGCCAGAACCTAAGTCTTGTGGGTGACAATAGTGGAATTCAGGGCCGCGATACCAAGATCGTCCTTGATCTATTCAAACTTCTTGAAAGGTCAAAACGCCACGATTGGGTGGTCCTGGAAAATGTCCCGTTTATGCTCTGGCAGCACAAAGGAGAAGCCATACGGTTTGTCACTGAATCGCTGCGAAAAATCGGATACCGCTGGGCTTACCGAGTTATCGACGCAAGGGCATTTGGAGTTCCCCAGCGGCGCCGGCGAGTAGTTATCGTCGCATCAAGAATTCATGATCCCCGAACAGTTCTCTTTAGCGATGACGTGGACACGCCAAGCTGGATTGATGATGATGGAAAGTCTCCTTGCGGCTTTTCCTGGACCGAAGGCCGATACGGTCTTGGGTGGGCACCGAACTGTGTCCCGACGATAAAGGGTGGTTCTCGCGTAGGTGTACCCTCGCCTCCAGCGATATGGTTTCGCGAATCCGGTCTTGTTGGAACTCCGAGCATAGAAGACGCCGAACGCCTACAGGGTTTTAGTGCTGGCTGGACCTCAGTAGCAACAGGCCCGAGAGGCCAGCTTGGCGCTCGCTGGAAGTTGGTTGGTAACGCCATACCTGTCGGGCTTGCAAATTGGGTATGCACGAGGCTCAAGCAGCCTGGCGATGACCCAGCAAAGTACTCTTCCTCAAAATGGTCGAGCAGGATTTGGCCAAATGCCGCCTTTGATATTGGTGGGGGCGTCATGAAGGTAGACATCGGGGAGTTTCCGGAGGCAATACACTGTGATGGCATCGATAACTTTCTTCAGCACTCGGTGAAGCCCCTATCTGAAAGAGCATCTAGAGGCTTCTTAAAGAGAGCGCGCGAAGGAAAACTCAAATTTGCGGAAGGCTTCTTGAACGCGATAGAGCTGCATGCTGATAATATGGCTGCAGGTTTGGTGGAAAAAACGGAAGCGGCATAGCAGGCGTGATTGACATGTTGCATCAGACTTCATTTGACGCGCTTCTTTGTAAAGGAATTGCAGAAGGCTTCGTTCCGAGTGATGGCCAAATTAGACGAAAGGTGTTGCGGGAATCGAAACCTCTGAGTGAAAGAACGATTGCATTTCCAGATCAGAAATTTTTCGCAGATCAATGCTTGCGTCCTCAAGATTTGTTTTATCAAGCGTGGCTTCGGAAAGATGCACAATCTCTTTCACATTCAAACGGCCTTACTATAAATATTGCTGATCTGTTTTCCGGTTGTGGAGGAATGAGCCTAGGCATTGCGGAAGCAGCTTTAGCTTCTGGCTGCGATGTAAGGCACGTATTTGCAGCAGAGCACGACCAAAAAATTGCAGAAGTTTATGGGCATAATCTTCGTCCGGAAAACTTGCACATTGGCGATATCGCCAAAGCATTTAACGGTGCATTTGGGCAACCTCCGACTGCCAACGAAAAGGAGCTGATCGATAAGGTTGGCCATCTTGATCTTCTTTGTGGGGGCCCTCCGTGCCAAGGCCACTCTGACCTAAACAACTATACTCGCCGGAACGATCCAAGAAATTCACTATACTTTTTGATGGCACGCGCAGCAGAGCTTCTCAGGCCAAATGCGGTAATCATTGAAAATGTACCAGGCGTCAGACGAGACAGAACCGGCAACTTTGGAGCGACCATACGGTCTCTCGAAGAGCTTGGATACTCGGTAGCGATCCGGACCGTAAATGCAAAAGACTATGGTGTACCACAAAGCCGAAAGCGCACTTTTGTTTTTGCTGCCAACGGCGCGGATCGGGTTCGCAGATGGGAGGCGAACCTGGATGGGTTGGTGGACCAGAGGGCGAGAACGCCCCTTTGGGCAATTGAGGACCTGGTGGATTTGGAGCCACAAAGATCGTTTGACGAAGCATCTACCCTGTCCGAAGAAAGCCAAGCACGGGTCGACTGGCTTTTTGAAAATAGTAAGTACGAATTAGACAACTCAATGAGACCAGATTGTCACAAGCTAAAATCACATAGCTATAATTCAGTTTATGGCCGTATGAGACCAGATACGCCTGCCCCGACCATGACAACTGGCTTTTTGGTAATGGGGCAGGGTAGATTTATTCACCCAACGTGCCGAAGAACAATCACGCCTCACGAGGGAGCGAGGATTCAGACGTTTCCTGACTTTTTTGATTTCGGGGTTCAGAAAAGAGGCATGTTTGCCAGAATGATAGGAAATGCCGTTCCACCGCTGTTGGCGTACTATGTTGGACTAGCATCCCTAGACGCAATCCTGCACTAGTTTAAGGATTTCATTCTCAATGCGCCGCCAATCTTGAGACAAGTCTACGGTTTTGAAGGTATAGTTCCGACCTTTAGATCTAAAGCTCAAGTCAAGATCGGTTCCGGCCTTTGGATACAATACCGCCCCTGAAACATCGTGTTTCGGAAAGTGTGCGCTTGAATGTTCGATATAGGCCTGAATCTGATAAAAATGCTCGGATCGAATAGTTCGGCTTCCATAATGTTCCTGAAATGCCTGCGGAGTGTACTTCGTATCAATAATCAGAATGTTCGACGCCGATTTCAGAGTAACGTCAGTTCTCATCGACGGGACCAGAGACCCGTCGCCCTCTTCAATATCCACCATATATGGCGGGAACCTACGGCTCCCGACCTGAAACCGCCCCTTCAATTTATGCCGGAGCAAACCGACTACAAAAGCTTCAAACAATTTTCTCATCGCGACTTCATCTCTGATATAACTGGAGAACCAATTCTTCCCGCTACCATCGCTTACCATAACTTGATCAATCAGTAGTTCGCATATTGATAACGGAAAACGATACCTGCGCATCGACCGGTCTAAAATAGTTCTCCGTAACGCTGATCGCGTAAGTGCGACATCAGAGACTTGGGTCAGTTTTGACCAAATTCTTCTTGCATCGCTTCTTTGGAACTTATCCAAGTCGGACGATACAGATAACAGTCGCAAAGTCGCTTTAATAATCTGATTTTCCAGAGTGTCGGTCACCACCACCGGATGATTGCAAACAACTACGCCAGCTTTCCAATCTGGCGACAATAATGTTCTTTTAAGCTCAATCCGTCCGCGAACTGTACGCAGACGTTCTGTTTTACGCTGGTGCTCTG
Source organism: Roseovarius roseus (assembly GCF_043355935.2). Classification (NCBI taxonomy): domain Bacteria; kingdom Pseudomonadati; phylum Pseudomonadota; class Alphaproteobacteria; order Rhodobacterales; family Roseobacteraceae; genus Roseovarius; species Roseovarius roseus. Next base: position 24,153 of record NZ_JBHFPE020000006.1, read on the forward strand.
TTGCAAGATCGTGAACGATAGTTTGATTCACTGTTTGACACAAAAGCGAACATAGAAAATTTACCGGTTTATCATAGCTATCTTTTCCAAACAGCTTAAGTTGATCTGGCCTGTAATGAGACCAGGCATAGATCAACATGTAGAAGAAGTTTGATATTGAAATTCTTGGCGTCGAACTTGTCATGCTAAGAAGTCTGTTCACTCGTCGAGCTGGGCGAAGGGAGCTGCTGCGATAGCAATGAGATGCGCTCTTCGGCCATGTCGCCTTCCTCCGACCAATATTCCCTCAATAACGGTGCAATTTCATGCTCAACTATGTTCATGTACCATCGCCACAGATCAGCGCCTTCTTGCACCTTGCCGCAAAAATAGCTGTGTCCAATCGCAAACCCAGGACCTAAATTTCTGGTGTCTTCGCTGATCACCTTGTTAAGCTCAATCATTCTCGCTGAAATCTCTTCGGCGATAGTTCGATTTACACCATTCTCGCTTACAAATTTTAAAAATTCGTCTTCCCCGTAAGCAGGCTCAAGGTCGATAAAGGAAAACCGCCGCCGAAGGGCATAGTCCACTATCGCGAGGGACCGGTCGGCTGTGTTCATCGTCGCAATAAGAAAGACATTCTTAGGTACATAAAATCCGGAGTCGCCTTCTTCGTGGCTATAAGCCAGATCCACCGCAAATTTAGCGTCTCTCTTAGTTGCTTCTATGAGGGAGAGTACTTCACCAAAGACCTGAGAAACGTTTGCCCTATTGATCTCGTCGATGAAGACAACATACGGATTTCCCGGGTCCCCTTCCGCTCGCTTACAGAACTGTAAAAATGTTCCATCTTTCAGGACGAGGTCGCCTGATTTCGAAGGCCGCCAGCCCCTCACGAAGTCTTCATATGAGTAGGACTGGTGAAATTGAAGCGAAAGAACTCGCGATTCTTCCCCTGCTATTTCCAAGGATATACTCTTGCCGATCACCGTTTTCCCAGTGCCAGGGGGGCCTTGGATAGCGACGCACTTCTTACGCATGATCTCTGAAACCATTTCGGAGCGTGCTGATGCGGTTAGGAAAACATCCGACGACAAGGGGTCATCATAGTCGCTAAGGTTCTTCGTCAAATTTCTTCGATCACGAACTTTTACGATTTCAGTGTTCTTGAAGTCGTACCCGAGACGCTCTGCAATCTTCTTGGCAGTCTCCCTCAACTCTTCGTCATAGTACATGCCAATTACGTGCCACTCTGGCTGCGCTCCAATGAAAACCGAGATGCCGGCCAGGATCTGCACGTTTTCGGACATATAGCTAAGTATCTTGGGGTAGGAATCCTCCTCGCCGGTGCACCGCCCGACGAACACCCAATCAAGGGTTTCAATGTCTGATTGCACACGAGAGAAAGTGGATTCCGACAACGCCCTGCGTGTCTGCTTTTCGTCATTTAGCGCGCGAATGTCGATGTGGTCACGTGGAATTTCCGCTGCGTCAGCAAGCGGTTTCGAGAAACCGTCTTTTTGCTCGTTTGTCAGTTGAGCTCTACCGGTTCCACTGTACGCTTCGCCCAGGTGATCAAAGATCGTTAGGTCCGCAGGCGACTCTGTCGCATCAGACAATTCTAACTCGGGAACGCCTTCTTCATCTCTATCCGTGCTCATCGTAGCCTCAGTCAAATACCAATTTGTACTGAAGTTAGATGAACTGTGGAGTTATTCACAGACGAAAAGCTTTGGAGAGAACTGGTGCCGCTGAAGGGACTCGAACCCCCGACCCCATCATTACGAATGACGTGCTCTACCAGCTGAGCTACAGCGGCTTCCTGGACCCTACTATGGCCCTACTAGTTCTACGCCGGTGCTTCTAACTGACTGGTTGAAAACGTCAATCGCTAGCGGACCCGCTAATTACGAATGACGTGCTCTACCAGCTGAGCTACAGCGGCCCTTGGCGGGGGCCTTGCGCGTGTGAAAACATCGGCAAGGCGCCTCGGGTGACGGCGCTATAGCACCGGTGCCGAGGCGGGCCAAGTCTATTTTTTGGCCTCGGCGGTTTCCTTGGCCGTGTCCTCCTCGGGCGTGTCCGGAACCACCTCGGCGTCGACCACGCGGGCCACATCGGTTGCGCTGGCCTCGTCCAGATCGCCGCCCATGATGAGGGGCAGCATCTCGATGCCGGTGGGCGAGGTCACGTCGCTTTGCGGGGGCGATTTCCACTCCAGCGTATCGAAGGCGTCGCAATGCTCGCAGGCTGGAACCCACTCACCATGGATATGCTGGCACTTGCCGCAGATCCATTGCGGACCGCGCGGGGCCGCCATCGCGCGGGCCAGCCAGCCCTTGACGACGCGGTCGGCAGCGCCCTCGCCCTTTTCGATCGCGGCCATGATGGTGAGGACCCGCGCATCGGGGTCTTTCTCGACCAGATCGCCCAGCGCTCGTCGGGCGGCCGGGAAATCCTCGGCAGCGAGGTTCAGTTCGGCCTCGACCAGCTTTGACTCGCGGTGATCGGGGCGCGCATTGATCAACTTCCCAAAGCGTTTTAGCCGCTGCTGAGGCGTCTCGTCCGGCGCGATAGCGGCAAAGGCAGCGGCAAGGTCCGGATGCGGCTGCTGGTCCCACGCCTTGCGGATTACGCGGGCGGCGTAGCGCGGCGCGCCTTGCGCGATATAGCTGCGCGCGGCCATGACGGCGGCGGGGATGAGGTGCGGCGACAGCTTGTTCGCCTCGATCGCGGCCTCGCGCGCCTCGACGGTCTTGCCCTCGACGGCGATATCGCGCGCCGCCGACAGCGCCAGCACAGCGTCGCGGCGCTTGTGCACGTCGCGCGGGATATTGCCGTGTTTCAGCTTGGCGCCCAGCGTCGCGCGGGCACCGGCCCAATCCTCCTGCCCGGTCTGGAGGCGCAGAAGCGTATCCTGAATCTCGGCATGCGCGGGCTTGAGGCCGAAGGCGGTCTGCGCCAATTTCAGCGCCGTGTCGGTGTCGCCGTCGGCCAGCTTCTGCCGCAGGATCCCGCGCACCCCGACGAACTTGGTCCGGTCATCCTTGAGCAGGCGTTTATAGACCTCCTCGGCCTTGGCGCGGTTGCCCTGCATCTCGGCCGCCTGTGCGGTGACCAGATTGGTCAGCGCGGGCTTGCGCAGATAGCGCTCGGCCTTGGCGGCGCGGGCCATGGCGATGTCCCCCTCGCCCGAGGCAAGGGCCATCATCCCTTCGGACAGAGCGCGATAGCCCTTTTCCTGCCGGTTGCGGTCGAAATAGCGCGACAGCGCCGTCTCGTCGCCATTGATGAATTTCAGCAGCGCGATCAGGAGCGCAGCCAGTTTCAGCAGCAGCCACAGCCCGAGGATCAGCAGCGACAGCGCGATCACCGCCGTGAGCGGCGTCAGGTTCAGCTCCAGCCCTGCCATGACGATACGCACGCCGCCGTCCAGGTCCAGCAGTTTGGTTACGCCGAAGGTGACCAACACGACGAGGGCTAGGAAAATTACAATCTTGATGATTGACCACAGCATTGAGGCGGGCCCTTTCAGTTCAGTTTCGCGGCGAGCGCGTCATAGGCGTCGAGCGCCTCTATGCGGGCGCGCAGTTCTGCGGTCCAGTCCGAGAGCTCGGCGCGGGCGATCTCGGGCAAGGTCTCGATTTCGGACAGGGCGCTTTGCAGGTTGCCTTGGCGCAGATCATCCTCGGCCCGCGACAGGATGGCGTCCGTGCCCGGCCCCTCCTTGCGCTCGAGCGAGCGCGCGCCCAGTTGATCGGACATGAAGGACCAGACCCCGTCCGCCGCGCCATCCGCGCCGTCGCGGCGTGCAGCCGTCAATGCGGCGCGGGCCGCAGGGGCAAAGGCCTCCTGCAGGTCCGGTTGGGTGGCGACACCCGTCTCGGCCACTTCTTGCAATGCGTCCGGGGTGGGCAGGCCCGCCCTCTCCAGATCACCCAAGGCCGAGGCGAATTCCGAGCCGGTGTCGAGCGCCGTGCGAATCCGGGTCAGCGCGGCGCGGCGGAGCGCCTGCTGCGCGGCAGCACGCGCGGCATTGTCGCGCTCTTCGGCCTCTTGGGTCAGCGCGGCCAGTTGTTCACCCTGCTGCTCAATAGTGCTGCGCAGGGCATTCAACTGCCCGGACGAGACGCCGTTTCCGTCACCGGCGGGTTGGTTCTCGACCGCATCGAGCCGCGCCGTCAGTTCCGCGATTTGCTCTGACAGACCGCCAAGCGAGCCTTCCAGCGCCTGCTGGCTGCCTTCGATTCCGCTGAGATCGGGGGCATCGGGCGTGCCGGGCAAGGCCGCCACCTGGCTGGCCAGTGCGTCGATCCGCTGCGCCTGCTCGTCAATCCGCGCGGCCTGATCGCTGCCTGCGCCCACCGGCGTCATCAGCCCCATTTGCGGCAGTAGGTAGTAGGCGGCCCCAAACCCGAGGGCCGCGGCGCAGACACCCCCGAGGAAAATCCCCAGGAATCCCGATCTGCGGGCGGGAGGAGTCGCTTGCGGCTTCTCGGCAGTGCGCGGGGCGCCAGAACCGGTGGTGGCCGTTGCCGGTTTCGTGTCCGAGGCGGGCGTCTGGCCTGCCTGCGCGGTGGTGCTGGGCTTGTCGTCAGACGGCTTGTCATCCGATTTCGCGGATGAAGTACCGCCGCCCGCACTTAGCTTGGATGTCTGGGTTTTGGGCACGCTCGTCGCCGTCGTCGCGCCGGATTTGGAGGATGTATTCTCAGACGTGCTGTCCGCCGCCTTGGCAGGCTCATTGGTATCAGCAGCCTTCGGCGCCGTGTCCTTCGTGCTGGAGGCCGCGCTAGATCCCTTCGACGCTGCGCTTGCGCTCGACGATTTCGCGGTCGTCTGGGGCGCGGATGACTTGGCCGGTGCCGATTTTGCGCCAGATTTGGCCGCCGTCTTGGATGTCTTGGGCGCGCTGTTTGACCCAGGTTTCTCCTTGCCCTTGTCGGCGGCCTTCTCGGCAGAGCTCCCGGAGGACGCGGCACTATCAGCTGAGGGCGGGCCCGGCTTCGGGCCTGTCGGTGTGGCGTCGGTCGCTTTGGTGTCGGTGGGTTTCGCCGCTTTGTTGCTGCCAGTATCGGCGCGCGGGCTGTCCTCGGACCCTTTTTTATCTGCCACGTCGCTTGCCCCTTTCGAATCTGCCCCAACTACCCGGTTTGACAACCTTACTGCGCGCTCTTTGTTCCCTCAAGGCGATAGGCCGCCGCGACCGCTTCGGGCCAGGCCCGCAACATTCCGGCGGTATCGGGGCGGTCCGCCACGATCACGGCCTGCGCCGCCCCCTCGGGCACCCGTGCCGCCGCGGCCGCACTGATCGCCAGCACGACAAGGGGCGCCTTGGGCGCGCCATCGGCAAAAAGCGCGGCGGCACTGCGCGGAGAGAAGACGGGCGCGATCACAGGCGCGGTGCCCGCAAGGCAGGATTGCGCCTCAGCGGTCAGGTGCACCAGGTGCTGCGCATAGATCACCGCCTCATCCACGGATATTCCTGCGCTGCCGAGCAGTCCGGCAACATCCGCCGCGGCATGTGCGCCCCGCAGATGCAGCATCGGGCCACTGGCCTGATCCGCCTCGATGCGCGCCACCATTTCGCGGGCATCGCCGCCGCAGGACGTGGCCGTCATGCCGGCACGCCGTGCCTCCTGGGCGGTGGCATCACCAACGGCATAGGCTGGAATATCGCGCCGGTCGCTGCGCGCCGCAAATTCCCGCACGGCGCTTCGCGAGGTAAAGATCAGCCAGCGATACCCATCCAGATCCGGCAGCGTGCCCGTGCCCTCGATCACCAGCGCGGGCGACAGGATCATCGGCATGTCACCCCCCGGCTGCGCCCGCAATTCCTGCGCAAATTGGGCCCCGTAGGGCGCAGGCCGCGTGATCAGGACGGAAGGGGACAAGGCGCGGCTCCGCAGTTGTGGCAGGGTCGGCCAAGTGATACGCGGATGGCGGCGGTCACGCAACGGGCGGACAAGATGAGCGATACCCTGACCATCCTCGGGATTGAAAGCAGCTGCGACGACACCGCGGCGGCCATCCTGCGCGTAAACGGCACCGCCCGGATCCTCGCCCAGACCGTTCAGAGCCAGGGCCAGCTTCACGCGGCATTCGGCGGCGTCGTCCCCGAAATCGCCGCCCGCGCCCATGCGGAAAAGCTGGACCTCTGCGTGGCCGAGGTGCTGCGCGCCTCGGGGCTGAAGCTTCGCGATATGGATGCCATCGCGGTCACTGCCGGGCCGGGCCTGATCGGCGGCGTGATGTCGGGCGTCATGTGCGCCAAGGGTCTGGCGACCGGGGCGGGCCTGCCGCTGATCGGCGTCAATCATCTGGCGGGCCATGCGCTGACCCCGCGCCTCACTGATGACGTGGCCTATCCTTACCTCATGTTGCTGGTCTCGGGCGGCCATTGCCAGTTTCTGCGCGTCGACGGCCCGCAGGACTTCACCCGTCTTGGCGGCACCATCGACGACGCGCCCGGCGAGGCCTTTGACAAGACCGCGCGCCTTCTGGGCCTGCCGCAGCCCGGCGGCCCGGCGGTCGAGCGGGAGGCGGCCCTGGGCGATCCCGCGCGCCATGCTTTCCCGCGTCCCATGCTGGACCGACCCGGATGCGATATGTCCTTCTCGGGCCTCAAGACTGCGCTCTTGCGGGCGCGCGACGGGATCGTAGCGGAAAATGGCGGGCTGACGGTGCAGGACCGGCGCGACCTTTGCGCCGGATTTCAGGCCGCGATGCGCGATGTTCTGGCCGAAAAGATGCGCCGCGCGCTGGCCGCCTGCCCTGACCTGCGGGTGATCGCCGTCGCGGGCGGCGTCGCGGCCAATCAGGCCATTCGCAGCGCGCTGATGCAGGTGGCCGACGAGGCGGGCGCGGCCTTCATCGCGCCGCCGCTGGCCCTTTGCACCGACAACGCGGCGATGATCGCCTATGCGGGGGCCGAGCTGTACCGCGCCGGGCAACGCGACGACATGACCCTGTCTGCCCGCCCCCGCTGGCCGCTGGACAGCGCCGCGCCCTCTATGCTCGGCTCGGGCAAGAAAGGCGCCAAGGCGTAAATTGCGCAAGTCAGCGCGCCGCGATAGTCTGCGCGCAAACAGCCTACACAGGAGCCTGACATGCTGATCGCCCTCATCGCCCGCGACAAACCCGGCGCACTGCAAATCCGCCTAGATACGCGCGATGCGCATGTCGATTACCTGAAAACCTCGGGTCCGGTGTCGCAGGCCGGGCCGCTTCTGGACGATGACGGGCAGATGTGCGGCTCGCTCGTGGTGCTGGACGTGCCCGATATGGACGCGGCGCGGGTTTGGGCCGAGGCGGATCCCTATGCCCATGCGGGCCTTTTCGAGAGCGTCGAATTGATCCCGTGGAAAAAAGTGATCTGAGACGATGCAATACTGGCTGTTCAAATCCGAACCCTCGGCCTGGAGCTGGTCCGACCAGCAGGCGCGCGGCGACGCGGGTGAGGAATGGGACGGCGTGCGCAATTATCAGGCACGCAACATCATGCGGCAGATGGAACTGGGCGATCGCGCCTTTTTCTACCACAGCCAAGACGAGCGCGCGATTGTCGGCATCGTCGAGGTTTGCGCGACCATCCATCCCGACAGCACATCGGATGATCCGCGCTGGGAATGCGTCGACATCCGCGCGGTAGAGCCGGTGGACACACCCGTGACCCTGGACCAGATCAAGGCCGATCCGCGCCTTGCGGACATGGCGCTGGTGCGCCAGCCGCGCCTGTCGGTCCAGCCTGTGTCGCCCGAGGCGTGGCGCATCATCTGTGAAATGACGAAAATCATTGACTGAAACAAGGACGGGGGCGCTATTAAGGGGCGTCTGGAACCAAATTTCGGATCCAACGTTTTAACGCTGTAACCAAGCGGGCTGAAATGCCCGCCGACCTAGCGTCGCGCATCTTGCGACAATAATTTTCTGGAGACTTCACATGACCAAGCTTTTTACTGCCATCGGCGCTCTGTCCCTCGCCCTTGCAACGCCGCTCGCAGCCGCCGTTGACGATGTTCTGCCCGCACGCGGCGATGAGATCAGCAAATTTCGCGACGCAGGTGCTTGGACAATCCGTAAGAATGTGACGCGCGGATCATGCTTTGCGTCATACAAGTCAGAGTCGGGTGCCATTGTTCAGTTCGGCTTCACTAAGGACGAAAGCGCGGGCTATCTTGGTCTCTTCGGCCAGAATGCCGATGTCGTCCCCGGCGATCAGGCGGTTGCGTTCATTGCGAATGGCAACCTCTATTCCGGCATGGCAACCGGCGTGGGCGCCAGCATCGAGGACAGCTATGAAGGCGGCTATGTTCTGGTGAACAACGCCGAATTCGTGAAGGATATCGAAGCTGGCGAAGAGCTGGTCGTGTTCCCTGAAACGCCCAAGACCTATATTGTGGACATGTCCGGCGCCTCGGCGGCCGTCTACGAAGTGCGCAAGTGCACAACGGAACTGGGCCAGAATTGAGCTGAAGGACGCGCCCAACTTGCCGCGCCGCAAGCAGATCGCATCAACGGAAAAGGCCCCGCATCGCGGGGCCTTGTTCCTTTGCGGGTGCCGATCATGGCAACCACCGGAGAGCAGATAAAAACGGAGGGTTCCGGCCCATGCCGAAACCCTCCGCCACCCCACGTGCTCCCTACGCACCACACGTGTATCTGGATTAGGTTCCGGCCATCCTGGCCCGATAAGCTGACATTACCCCAGCCTGCGCCACCAAGCAAAGACCAAGTGCCGCAAATTTATCTCAACATCCGCGGGGCCGCGAGAACCGGCAGCGCCGATTACCGGCAGTGTTTGGCGATTTCGCGGGTCTGCAGCTCGGTTTCCACCAGAAGGCAGCGGTTGCGCGCCTCGTAATAGTAGCCGCGCGCATACCACATCACGGCCTTGTCCATGTCTCCATCTGACACCATCCAGGCCCCGCGCAGGTATTTCACCGCAAAATGAAGGTTCGTCTCGGCATCCAGAAGATCCGCATTCTGGCCGGAAAACCCCATGCCGCGCGCCGTTGCAGGCAGGATCTGCATCATGCCGTAATAGGGGCCGTTGCGCGCCTTGGGCCGATAATCGCTTTCGCGCTGGATGACCTTGTGCACCAGCGGGCGCGGCACCTGATAATGATCGGCGTATCTGTTGACCAGCTGCCTAATCTCGGGCGTCTCGTTGGGATAGAGCGCGGCGGGCGAGCTGCTGGAAATGGTTGGTGCATCCTTGGGCGGGGTGCTGGCGCAGGCGGCAACAAAGCCGAGCGAGGCGACGAGAACGGCGCGCAAAATCATGATCCGGGGTGTCTCCAAGGGAATCTCCAGAATCGTTAAGGACCAAAGACCCCGCATCTGGCAAGTCTGGCGGGTCCGCCTGCGCGGGATTTCGCCCGTTCACGGGGGCTGCAGGCAAAGCCCCGCCCAAAGCTGACGATGCGTCAGCCGGCTGCGCACCGTGAGTTCAATGCGCACCCAAGCCCGCCCTCAGATTTCCAGAATGGTGCTGCCGGTCGTCTTGCGCGCCTCCAGCGCCTCATGCGCCTTGGCCACATCGCGCAGGGCAAAACGTTGACCGATATTGATCTTTACGTCTCCGGCCAGCACCTTCTTGGCCAAGTGCGCCGCCATCGCCTGGCAGGTCTCATGGTCCGAAATATGGGTGAACAGCGTCGGGCGTGTGATCTTGAGCGAGCCTTTCTTGCCCAGGATGCCCACCTCGAAAGGCGGCACCGGCCCCGAGGCATTGCCGAAGGAAATCATCAACCCCAGCGGCTTCAGCGAATCAAGCGAGCCGTTGAACGTGTCCTTGCCGACCGCATCCATCACAACGTCGACGCCCTTGCCGCCGGTTAATTCCCTTACCTTGGCTACCCAATCCTCGGTGCGATAATTGATGCAATGCGCCGCGCCATGATCCAGCGCCAGTTGGCATTTCTCGTCCGTGCCAGCGGTGCCGATCAGGGTGATCCCCTCCGAACGCGCCCACTGGCAGGCAAGCAAGCCCACGCCGCCCGCCGCCGCGTGAAAGAGCACCGTATCGCCGGATTTCAGCGGTGTCGTGCGGTGGAACAGGTATTCGACCGTCATGCCTTTCAGCATCATCGCCGCGCCTTCCTCGAACGAAATGCCCTCGGGCAGCGGGCAGACCTGCGCGGCAGGCATCACACGCGCCTCGGCATAGGCGCCCGGCGGCTGCGAGGCATAGGCGGCGCGGTCCCCGACCTTGAGATGCGTCACACCCTCGCCCACCGCCTCGATCACGCCGGCGGCCTCCATACCCATCGCATGAGGCAACTCCAACGGGTAGAGGCCGGTGCGCTGATAGACCTCGATGAAATTGAGGCCTGCCGCCTTGTGCGCGATGCGCACCTCACCTTTGCCGGGCTCGCCCACCTCGCGGTCGACCAGCTTGAATTCTTCTGGTCCGCCATACGCTTCGATGATTGCCGTCAGTGCCATTTTTTTCCTCCTCGCGGTGATTTGGCCGCAGTGAGAAGGAAATCACCGGCACTGTCCACCACTTACTTGGTGGCGCAAACCGGGCGGTATGGCCCGCCGCCGCGTCATGCGCGACAGGCGGCAGGCCGGGCGGCCCTCAGCCCTTCAGCTTGGTCATGCGCAGATAGGGCAGAACGGTATCGAACTCACCGAACTTGTCTTTGGCATCTGCATCGCTGAGTGCGGTGGGGATGACCACATCCTGTCCCACCTGCCAGTCGGCAGGCGTCGCCACCCCGGCCTTCGCCGCCGTTTGCAGGCCATCGAGCGCGCGCACCACCTCGGCAAAGTTGCGGCCCACATTCATGGGATAGGTCATCGACAGCTTCAGTTTTTTGTCGGGCCCGATGATGAACACAGCACGCACCGTGGCGCTGTCATTAGGCGTGCGGCCGTCGGGCATATAGGCCTCAGCCGGCAGCATGTCGAAGGCTTTGGATACTTCCAGGCCCTCATCGGCGATGATCGGAAAACCTGCGGAGGTGCCCGCGACCTTCTCGATATCGCCCTTCCATTTCTTGTGCTCCTCGACCCCGTCGACCGAGACGCCGATTACCTTCGTGTCGCGCTTCTTCCACTCATCGGCCAGTTTCGCAACGGCGCCGAATTCGGTGGTGCAGACGGGGGTGAAATCCTTGGGGTGCGAAAAAAGGATCGCCCAGTGATCACCAATGAAATCGTGAAAGCTGATTTTGCCCTGATCGGTCTCGGCGGTGAAATCGGGGACGGTGTCGTTGATACGAAGTGCCATGTCGGCTGTCCTTTCCTTGTTGCGTAAACGGGGCTTCCAAGGCGCAAGATAGGATGCGTCCGGGCGGATTGCACCCCCCGACACATGCGGCCCACCTTGCAGGTGTCATGGGCCGGGTCTATGTCTTGGGGCAAGGCGCGCCGCGCCAGCAGACCGCATGAATTCAAGGGAGACACGACATGATCGAGAAGCGCCAATTCTACATCAACGGAAAATGGTCCGACCCCGCATCGCCCAGCGACCACGAGGTCATCAACCCCTCCAATGAAGAACCTTGCGCCATCATCAGCCTCGGCGGTCAGGCCGATACCGATGCCGCCGTCGCCGCCGCCAAGGCCGCCTTCCCCGCGTGGATGAATACCTCGCCTGCCGAGCGCATCGCGCTGGTCGAAAAGCTGCAGAAGGTCTACGAATCCCGCGCCGAGGACATGGCGCAGGCCATCAGCCTCGAGATGGGCGCGCCCATCGATCTCGCGCGCGAGCAGCAGGCCGCCGCGGGCGCCGGGCATATCGCTGCCTTCCTCAAGGCCGCCAAGGAATACGAGTTCGAGCATCCGCACGATCCGAACACCCCCGGCAGCTATATCCGCAACGAACCGATCGGCGTCGCCGCCCTCATCACGCCCTGGAACTGGCCGATGAACCAGGTCACGCTCAAGGTGATCGCCGCCGCCGTGGCGGGCTGTACGATGGTGCTGAAACCTTCCGAGGAATCGCCCCTGTCCTCGATCGTCTTCGCCGAGATGATGGACGAGGCGGGCTTCCCGCCCGGCGTCTTCAACCTGGTCAATGGCGACGGCCCCGGTGTCGGCACCCAACTGACCGAGCATCCCGACGTCGACATGATCAGCTTCACCGGCTCGTCCCGCGCGGGCAAGCTGATCTCCAAGGCCGCTGCCGACACGCTTAAGCGCGTTTCGCTGGAACTGGGCGGCAAGGGCGCCAACCTCGTCTTTGCCGATGCCGATGATGCAGCGGTCGAGCGCGGCGTGCGCCACTGCATGAACAACTCGGGTCAGTCCTGCAACGCACCGACCCGCATGATCGTCCAGCGCGAGGTTTATGACGCCGCCGTCGAAAAGGCCGCCAACATCGCCAATTCGATCAAGGTCGGCCCCGCCAGCGAAGAGGGCGATCACATCGGCCCGGTCGTCAACAAGGTGCAGTTCGACAAGATCCAGGACCTGATCCAGCAGGGCATCGACGAGGGCGCGCGCCTTGTCGCCGGCGGCGTCGGTCGCCCAGATGGCCTGAACCGCGGCTTTTACGTCAAGCCGACGGTGTTCGCGGATGTGAACAACAACATGGTCGTCGCCCGCGAGGAGATCTTTGGCCCAGTCCTCTCGATCATCCCCTTCGACACCGAAGAAGAGGGCATCCAGATCGCCAACAACACGCCCTACGGCCTGACGGACTATCTGCAAACGCAGGACAAGGGCCGCGCCGCCCGTGTCGCCCGCGCCCTGCGCGCCGGCATGGTCGAGGTCAATGGCGAGAGCCGCGGCGAGGGCGCGCCCTTCGGCGGCATGAAACAGTCCGGCAACGGGCGCGAGGGCGGCCCTTGGGGCATCGAGGATTTCATCGAGGTGAAGTCGGTCTCGGGCTACGATCCCGCCGCCGCCTGATCGGGCCGAAAACCAGATGCAAGGGGCCGGAGCAATCCGGCCCTTTCGCTTTGCGCGCCGTCGCCTGCGCGGCAGGTCTAGGCCCGCGCCACAAAACCGTCTAGGACAGGGGCCATGAGCCTGCCAGAGCACTCCCCGGACCGCATCGCCTCCGCCGCCTTTGTTCCAAAGACGGTGCACAAGCGCGACATCTTCTCCGAGACGATTTCAGGCGATCTTGAGGGCATCCCCGACTACCCCGTGGTCCTGCGCAAGCTCGACACCGTGCCGTGGTATGCGCGCCCCATCGCATGGGCCCTTGCCCGCAAGGAAATCCGCGGCCTGCGCGCCGTGCAGGGGATTGAGGGCTGCCCGGCCCTCGTGCGCGCCGACAGCACGGGCCTTCTGCGCAGCTGGACACGCGGCACGCCGCTGCAACTGGCGCAGCCTTCCGATGCGGCCTGGTACCGTGACGCGCGCCGCCTCCTGCGCGAGATGCGGCGCAAAGGTGTCACGCATAACGACATCGCCAAGCCGCAGAACTGGCTGATGACACCGGATGGCCGCGCCGCCGTGATCGACTTTCAGCTTGCCTCGGTCCACCGCCGACGCGGGCGCCTTTTCCGGGTGATGGCGCGCGAGGATCTGCGCCACCTGCTAAAACAGAAACGCGCCTATGCGCCGGATCTGCTGACCCCGTCCGAGCAGCGCATGCTGGCGCAAAAGGCGCTGCCCTCGCGTATCTGGATGGCCACGGGCAAGCGCGCCTACAACTTCATCACCCGCCGCCTGATGAACTGGTCCGACGGCGAGGGCACCGAGGATAGAATCCAGCGCGACGGCCCCGCCGTGCGCGAGGCGCTGATGGCGCATCCAGAGGTGACCGATGTGGCGCTGGCGACCTATGCCCTCCCCGCCAAAGGCGTCGGGCTCTATGCTTTCGTGGAAACCACCCTCGGCACCGATGCGCTCACCGACCTCGCGCCCCAGCCGAAGCCGGAGGCGATTCAGCCCGTCACCGCCCTGCCCCGCCACGCCGATGGCAGCGTCCGCGAGGATGCGCTGGCCCTCATCGCCGCCAACCGCCTCGATGAATTGGCACAGTTGCAGGAGCGCGAGCCTGAGTTGGCCAAGACCCTCGCCCCGATCATCGCGAACCGGCTCAACCTCACCGACCGCGTGCTGCGTTAGAAAGGCGCCTTGGCGCGAAAGGACATGCCGCGCCCACTCTCGGGATGGTTGATGCGCAGCTCCTCGGCATGCAGCATCATCCGCGCCTGCCCATCGTCCGGCCCATAAAGCGGATCGCCCAGAATGGGATGCCCCAGCGCCAGCATATGCACCCGCAGCTGATGCGTGCGCCCCGTCTTGGGCCAAAGCCGCACACGGCTCTCGTCATCCCCGGCCTTCAATACGCGATACTCGGTCAGCGATGGCTTGCCCGTCTCATGGCACACCATTTGGCGCGGCCGGTTCGGCCAATCCACGATCAGCGGCAGATCGACCTCGCCCTTCTTGCCCTCCATGCGCCCTGCCACACGCGCCACATAGGTCTTGCGCGCCTTTCGCTCGCGAAACTGCTCGGACAGAAACCGCTGCGCATGGGCGGTGAGGCCAAACACCATCACCCCCGAGGTATCGCGGTCCAGCCGGTGCACCAGCAGCGCGGTCGGAAAGGCCGCCTGCACCCGCGTCAGAAGGCAATCGGCCAGATGGTCCCCCTTGCCCGGCACTGACAAAAGGCCATCGGGCTTCATCACGGCCAGAACTTCGTAGTCCTCGTGGACCACGTCCAGCGGAGTCATGGGCGGATCATAAGGTGTCTGCATGCCGTCCGCTCTACCCTGCGCAGCGCGGGCCGTCCAGCGCGCGCGCCCTCATTCATCTTGGCAAAAAGACTCCAGCGCGCAGCGCGTTCCACGCCCTCACGCCGTGCCGTGCTCCGCCGAAAGTGCGAGCGGGCTGATCCCCAAGGTGGCCAGCGCCGACGTCCATTTATCGGGCGTACGGGTGCCAAAGACCAGCTTGGCACTCGCATCGCAAATCAGCCAGCCATTCTCGGCAATCTCGCCTTCCAGCTGGCCCGGTCCCCAGCCGGCATAGCCCAGCGCGATCAGCGCGCTGTCCGGCCCCTCGCCCGACGCCATATCCTCGAGGATGTCCAGCGTTGCGGTCATCGCGAATGCCTCGCTGACCTCCAGCGTCGAGATGGACGACGCATATCCGGCATCGTGCAGCACGAAACCGCGCCCCGGCTCGACCGGACCGCCGAAATGGATGGGCAGGCGGCGCGCGCCCGGCGCGGCCTCGATATCCAGCTGTTCCAGAAGGTCGCTCAGCTTCAGATCGTCGGCCATCTTGTTGATGACAAGGCCCATCGCGCCCTCATCGGAATGCGCGCAGACAAAGATCACCGATTGATCGAAACGCGGATCGGCCATGCCCGGCATTGCAATCAGCATGCGGCCCGTCAGGTCCATGCCCGTCAGCGAGGCAGTATCAAAAGTGGTCATCATATCTCAACAATGGCGGCTCGCCCCGGCCATTACAAGAGGCCGGACATCCAGTTGGGCGGGGCGCGCGTCTGACCTGATTGTGAATTGGCTTTCGCCCCGACTTGGCGCAAAGGAGAGGGATGAAACGTCTCGCCTCACGCCTTCTTGCCGCCGTGCTCTGCCTTGCCGCGCTGCCCGCCGCCGCCCAATCGCTCGATGCGGTGCAGTCCGCGCGGCTGTTGCCCGGCTGGCGCATGGACGATGGCACACACATGGCCGCGCTTGAGCTGCGCCTTGCGCCGGGATGGAAAACCTATTGGCGCGCGCCCGGCGATCTCGGCATTCCGCCGCGCTTCGACTGGCGCGCCTCGCGCAATCTGGCAGGGGTCGAGGTGGCTTGGCCCACGCCAGAGCGCATCGATCAGGGCGGCCTTGCCAGCATAGGCTATCATGGCACTGTCATTTTGCCGCTGCACGTACTGGCGCAATCGAACGGGCGCGATATCACGCTCGGCGGCACCGTCGATATCGGCGTCTGCCGGGACGTATGCATCCCCCTGACGCTGGATCTTGGCGCGCATCTGCCCGCCGCCGATGCAAAGCGTGATCCGCGCATCATCGCGGCGCTGGCCGACCGTCCGATGAGCGCCGCAGAGGCAGGGGTGGGCCAGGTGCGCTGCATCGTCGCGCCGGGCAAGAAAAACGGTCTGACCCTGCGCGCCGAGTTCACCATGCCGCCCATTGCAACCTCCGAGATGCTGGTGATCGAGGCTAGCGATCCCAATATCTGGATCGCCCCGCCCCGCACCGCCCGTCAGGGCAACTGGATGGTCGCCGAAACGCGGCTGGCGCATGTCGAAGGCCGGCCCTTTGCACTTGACCGCTCGGGACTGCGCCTGACCGTCCTTGGCGCAGGCCGCGCGGTCGATATCCAGGGGTGCCCCGGCGGCTGATCAGGCCCGCGCGCGCAGTGCCTGCGCGATGGCCAGCACGGCGTAGAGCAGAAATGCCAGCACCACCGCGCCAAGCGAAAAGACCAGCAGTGCGCCCGGCACCGCACCCATCCTCATAGCGAAGGGCATGAGGGCCGCCACTGCGCCCGGCAGAGCGCCCGCCAAGATCGCCCAGCCCATCGTCACCGCGAACCACACGGCAATCAGCGCCGCACCGGCCAGCATCGCGGCGCGCACACGCCCATCGCGAAAGCGCATCCCGCGCCGCAGTGCCGCCATCTGCCGCGCAACGTCATGCTGAACCGCCATCAGCGCGGGCACGACCAGCAGCACCAGTATCATGCCAAAGCCCAGACCATAGACCAAGGTGATCACCGTGGGTTTCAGGAATTGCGCCTGCTGGCTCCGCTCGAACAAAAGCGGCGTGAGGCCCAGAACGGTCGTCAACGTCGTCAACAGCACGGGGCGCAGACGGTCGGCGGCGCCGTCGATGATCGACGGGATCAGGCCACGGGTGCGGGCATGCTCGTCGATCGTGGTGACCAGCACGATCGAGTCGTTGATGATGATGCCCGTCATGCCCAGAAGGCCGACAACTGTGAACATGCTTAGCGGCACGTCCCAGGCGTGATGGCCATAGATCGTGCCGACAAGGCCGAACGGAATGATCGCCATCACCACCATGGGCCGCGTCCAACTGCCAAAGACAAGCGACAGTACCAGATAGATGCCGATCAGGGTCAGCATCAGGCCCAGAAGCGCGTCGTTCAGAAAATCGCTCTCCTGCTCGGCAAGGCCGGACATGGCCCAATCCACCTGCAACTCGGCGGCGATGCGGGGCAGGATGTCGCCGCGCACCAGCTCCTGTATCTCGGAGGCGCGGGCCGGATCATCCTCCGAGATGTCGCCCGTCACGCTGATCAGCCGCACGCCGTTCTCGCGCCGCACGGTCGAGAAGCCGTCGCGTGTTTCGGCCGAGACGATTTCGGCCAGCGGGACATAGGCACCGCCGGGCGTGCGCAGCTGCGTTTCCTCCAGGAAATCGGCGGTCAGGCTGCCCTCGGGCAACTCCACCCGGATCTCGGCGCTGCGCGGCCCCACGGGATATGTCGCGGCCTCGATCCCGTTCAGCCGCGCGCGCAGCTCGCGCCCCAGATCGTCGATGCCGAAGCCGAGCGCGGCGCCCTGCGGCGTCAGGTCCAGAACCAGCTCCTGCTTGTCATAGGCCAGATCGTCCTCAACGCCGCTGACCTCGGGAAAGGTCGACAGCGCCTCTTTCAGGCGCTGAGATGCGGCCTTGAGCGTCTGCGCATCCGCGCCCGAGAATTGCACGTCCAGCGCATCGCCCCCCGGCCCGCTACGCCAGCCCCGAAAGCTGACCGTTTCGGCCAGCGGGTGGGGCACGATCCGCTCCTGCAGATCGCCCGCAAAGGCAAAGCTGCTATAGGGCCGCAGGTCCGACTCGATCAGCTCGATGGAAATGCCGCCCAGTTGATCCGGCTCTTTCGTCTCGGCGCCCGAAAGGCCGCGCCCGGCATTGCCACCGATCTCGGCGATGACATAGTCCAGCGGGCTGACGCCGTATTCGGCCTCGTATTCATCCGCCAGTTCCTGCGTGGCGCGCTGCATCTCGCGCAGCATTTCCAGAGAATCCTCGCGCGTGGCCCCCGGCGCCATGGCGAAATTGCCGGTGACGCTGCCCTGCTCGGGCGCGTTGAAGAACCGCCATGTCACGTCGCCCCGCACGAACAGCGCAGCCTGAGACGCCAAGATCAGGATGACGCCCGCCAGCACCGGATAGCGCGCCCAGATGATGCCGGCCATGGCAGGGCGGAACACACGCTCGCGCGCCCATTCAAACCCGCGATTGACCGTCCGCGAGGGCGCATCATACCAGTGCCTGCGGCTGGATGCGGTCAACGCATGGCTCATGTGGTGGGGCAGGATCAGGAAACATTCGGCCAGCGAGGCGATCAGCACCACGATCACCGTGAAGGGGATATCGGCGATCAGATCCCCGAACCGGCCCGCGATGGTGATCAGCCCGCCAAAGGCGATGATCGTCGTCGCCGTGGCGGAAAAGACCGGCATCGCCATGCGCCGCGCCGCATTCTCGGCGGCAACGACGGGCGACTCGCCAAGGTTTCGCGCACGCGCATCCGCATGCTCGCCCACCACGATGGCATCATCAACGACAATGCCCAGCGTGATGATCAGCGCGAAAAGCGAGATCATGTTAATCGTGATCCCCGCCGCATACATCAGCGCGACAGCGGCCAGAAGGGCCACGGGTATGCCCGCTGCCACCCAGAAGGCCGTGCGCGCGTTGAGGAAGAGGAACAAGAGCGCCACCACCAGCACCAGACCCGTCGCCGCATTGTCCAGCAGCGTCGTCAGGCGCCCTGAGATCTGTTCGGACCGGGTGCGGATCAGATCGACGCTGACCCCTTCGGGCAGCGTGCTGGCCATTTCGGCGGCGACCTTTTCCACCGTTTCCTGAATGCCGATGGCATCGCCTCCTTCCGAGCGGTCGACGCGCAGCGAGATGGCCGGATTGTCGCCCACGAAATACGTCCGCTCGCGCGCGGCGCCCAGAACGCGCACCTTTGCCACGTCGCCCACGGTGAGGCGGGTATCGCCGATGCCGCCGCGCAGGGTGATGGCGGCGATCTGCTCGGGGTCGCGCTTTTCGCTGCCGGTGCGCACGCGGGTGCCTGCGCCCTCGACATCGCCCGCGGGGTTGGCGTCGACCTCGGCGGCGATGACTGCGGCAATCTCGGTCAGGGTGATGTCATGCTGTATCAGTTGCGTAGCCGGCACCTCGACGATGACCTGCGGCGCGGCCACCCCCCTGAGCGTGGTGCGCGTGACGCCCTCGGCAAAGAGGCGCGTGACCAGCTCGTCCGCATAAAGCGCCAGTTGATCAGCACCCACGGGGCCGGTGATCACCACATCCGTCACCCGGTCGGACCATGTGCCGCGCCGCACCTCGGGCTCTTCGGCGGCATCGGGCAGGGTCGTCACCGCATCAACGGCGGCCTGCACATCCGTCGCGGCGCGCGACATGTCCCAGCCGGGCTGGAATTCGATCGCGATGGTGCCGAAATTCTCGCGGGATGAGCCATTCGTGCTCTCGACGCCCTCGATAGCCAGCAGGTCAGGCTCCAGCACCTGCACGATAGCGGCGTCGATGTCCTCGGCCCCCGCGCCGTCCCACTCTACGGAAACCGTGACGCTCTGGATGATCACATCCGGAAAGAACTGCGCGCGCATGTTGGGCACGGCAGCAAGGCCCAGCACGACCATGACGACCAAGAGCAGGTTCGCCGCCGTGGGATGGCGCGTGAACCATGACAGGATGCCGCCCGGGCGCTCGCCGATCCCGCGCGCCATGCCCTAGCCGCCCATCCGGTTTTCCAGCCGCGTAACCACGCTGGCCGGCACGCGGGCCTGTGCCAACTGGTCCAGAAGGCGGGTGCGCATGGCATCGGGCATGTCGCGGCTGCCCTCGACATAGGCAATCAGGCGCGCGCGGCGCTCTTCGCTGAGGTCCATCATCTCAGAGGTGTCATCTGCAGCCTCGGCCGCGTCGCCCAAGGCGCGCACCTTGATCCCGGCGCCCAGTAGCGGCGAGCGCTGGGTCACGACTCGCCTGCCCGCCAGCGTCGGAGCGCCTTCGGCCGCGCGGATCAGCACATCATCGCCTTGCCGGCGCAGGAGCGTCACCGCGATAGGCTCAAGCCGGCCATCCTCGCTTAGCGCCAGCACCGCGCCGTCGCTGCCCAGCGCGCTGGCGGGCAGGCGCACGACTTGGCTTAGCGGCGGCTCGGCCACCTCGACAGTGACGAAATCGCCGGGTTTCAGCCCCTGCGCCGCGTCCAGCCGCGCAAAGACCAGACGCCCCGTCTGCCCCTCGCCCACTGCGGCGCTGGCGCGGGTGATCGTGCCGGGCGCGGTCAGCCGCGCGCCGGAGGCCTCGAGAACGGCGGTGACCGGCGCGCGGCGCAACTGGCCATCCTCGTCCAGCAGCCGGGCAAATTGCGCGGTCGAGACGCGGAACGCGACCTCAAGTGCATTGCGGTCAATGAGCGTGCCCAGTTGCTCGCCATTCGAGACCAAAGCGCCCTCATCCACGGTGACATCCGACAGCGCGCCCGCGAACTCGGCGCGGATCTCGGTCTCGGCCAGCCGCCGCTCGGCCTCGGCCAGCGCGATCTCGGCGCGCGCGGTCGCGGTCGCGGCCTGGTCTATGCGCGCCTCAGCGCCCAAAGCCGCCTGCCTGCGGGTCAGCACTGTCCCGCGCGCGGCGGCGGCGGCCAGCTCGGCGGTTTCAACGGCGGCGGCGGTGCCCACCCCGCGCTCGGCCAGATCGCGCTGGCGCTGCAGGGCGCGCTCCTGCAGATCGGCCTGATCGCGCGCGGCGCTCAGCTCATCCTGGGCCAGTTCCAGCGCCCGCTCCGCCTCGCGCGCCTCGGCGCGGGCATCCATCAGATCGCTTTCCGCCCGGTCGCGGGCAGAGCGTGTATCCGCCGGGTCGATCCGCACCAGAAGCTGACCGGCCTCGACCTGCCCGCCTTCTTCGAAATCCTCGGCCAGCTCAATCACCGTGCCCGCCGCCTTGGCCCGCAGCTCCAGCGCGCGGCGGCTCTGCACCTCGCCATAGGCGGTAAGGGTCGGCGCGATGGTCTGGGGCGTGGCCAGTGCCACTTTGACGGCAAACTCGCGCTCCTCGCGCGCGCCGGCGCCCAGTGTGCGCTCCATCCGGGCCTGCACCGATGCGCTCAAAATATAGCCCGCATAGGCCAAGAGGCCCAAGGTCAGCGACATCAGGATCAGGCCGGTCAGGCTGCGGCGCAGAAAATGCATGGCGGGGCTGTCCTCGCGGGGGTGTCTTCAAGCGCTATATATATAAGGCAGCGCGCCCGAATACCAAGCGCGCTACTTGCGGCGCCGATGCTCATCAAGGCGCGGCATGATCTCGACAAAGTTGCAGGGACGGTGCCGGTAATCCAGCTGCAGCGACAGGATCTCGTCCCAGGCGTCCTTACAGGCGCCCGGACTGCCCGGCAGCGCAAAGAGGTAGGTGCCGTATGCCACACCCGCCGTCGCGCGGCTCTGCACGGCACTGGTGCCGATCTTGGCCATGCTGACATGGGTAAAGACGGTGCCGAAGGCGTCGATCTCCTTTTCATAGACATCGCGGTGCGCCTCGACGGTCACGTCGCGCCCGGTCAGGCCCGTGCCCCCGGTCGAGATGATGGCGTCGACGCCCGCGTCGTTGCACCACGCGCGCAGCTGCGCCGCGATGGCGTCCCGCTCATCCTTCACAATGTTGCGAGCGGCCAGGACATGACCTGCCGCCTCCAGCCGCTGCACCAGCGTATCGCCCGAGCGGTCATCAGCCTCGGCGCGCGTGTCACTGACCGTCAGGATGGCGATGCGCACGGGGATGAATTCGCGGCTCTCGTCGATGCGGCTCATGGTTCAGACCCTTTCAAGAATGGCGAGGCGCGCGGCCAGCGCGGTAAATATCGCCGCGCAGGCCCAGCCGAGGGTCCGCGCAAAGCGTGGCGATGCGGCGACGCGCCGCCCAAGCCCCCCGGCAAAGACGCCGACCGCACCGTTGATGATGAGCCCGCCAAGGCCCAGAATGACGCCCATCACAATGAATTGCGGCAAGAGGGCGCGCGCCGGATCGGCGAATTGCGGTAGGAAGGCGAGGACGAAGAGGATCACCTTGGGATTGGTCAGATTCACCACCAGCCCCTCGCGAAAGGCGCGCATAGCGCTCATCGGGCGGCCCCTTGCGCGCAGCGGCCCCATGCGCAGCGCGCCGACGGCCAGCCACATCAGGTAGGCCACGCCCACCCAGCGGATCACGTCAAAAAGCCACGGCGCCGCAGCCACCAGCGCGCTGACGCCCAGTGCAGCCAGCGCCGCATGCACCGGCGCACCCAGCGCGATCCCCGCGCTTGCCGCCATCGCGGGCACCGGCCCCGCCCGCAGCCCCTGCCCAAGGCAGAACATCATGTCCGCCCCCGGCGTCAGGTTCAGCGCCAGCGCGGCTGGCAGGAAGGCCAGCAAGAGCCACGGGTCGATCATTGCGCCCCCTCCCGCAATCGCGCCTGCACCGCCAGCAGGTCGGCCCATGCCGCTCGCTTGGCGGCCGGCAGGCGCAAGAGGTAGGCCGGGTGGAACAACGGCATCACCGGCTTGCCCCAGGCCTCGTGCCACTGGCCCCGCAGCTTGGTGATGCCGCGCGTGTTCAGCACGGTCTGGCAGCTGATATTGCCCATGAGGATCACGATGTCGGGCCCCGCCAGTTCGACATGGCGCTGCACGAAGGGGCGCATCATGTCGATCTCGTCCGGCTTCGGGTCCGCATTCTGGGGCGGGCGCCACGGCATGATATTGGTGATGTAGACGTTCTCTTCGCGGCTCAGCCCGATGGCGGTCAGCATCCGGTCCAGCATCTGGCCCGCGCGCCCGACGAAGGGCCGCCCCTCGCGATCCTCGTCCCGCCCCGGCGCCTCGCCGATGACCATCACGCGCGCGCCCGGCACCCCGTCCGAGAAGACTAGGTTGCGCGCTCCGCGCTTCAGCTCGCAATGCTCATAGGCCGCAAGGGCGGCGCGCAAACCGTCCAGATCCTGCGCAGCGCCCGCCGCCTGCCGGGCGGCCTCCACCGCATCCGGCCCGACCTCCTGCCGGACGGGCGCGGCAGCAGCAGCCGGCGCCGCCTTGGGCGCAGCCGCAGGCGCCTCGTAGCGATTGATCGGCGCGTCGCAAATCGCCTCGTCGACGCCCAGTTCGACCTGCCATTGCAGGAGCGCGCGCAGCCCGTGAAAATCCAATGCCGAATCCATGCCGCCAAACTACCCCCACCGCCCCACCTGCGAAAGCACCGAAAGCGCCGCAGCTTCATCTTGGCGAAAATACTCAAAATCCCGCCCCCCGCCCCGCGCGCCCCCGGCTTGCCGATTGAACGCCGCCCCCGCCCATGCGATAAGGCGCACAGCTTATCAGGAGATGCCGGTGACCTTTTCCCACACCCACCTTCTGGGGATCGAGCCTCTGGCCCCCCATGATATCCGCGCGGTCCTGGACCTGGCGGACATCTACGCCGAGCAGGGCCGCAGCGGCGCCAAGCATGGCGATGCGCTGGCGGGTCTTACGCAGATCAACATGTTTTTCGAGAACTCCACCCGCACGCAGGCCAGTTTCGAGCTGGCAGGCAAGCGTCTGGGCGCGGATGTCATGTCAATGGCGATGCAGGCGAGCAGCATCAAGAAGGGCGAGACGCTGATCGACACCGCGATGACGCTGAATGCGATGCATCCCGACCTTCTGGTCGTGCGTCATCCGCATTCGGGCGCCGTGGACCTTCTGGCGCAAAAGGTGAACTGCGCGGTGCTGAATGCGGGCGACGGGCGGCACGAGCATCCCACGCAAGCCCTGCTGGATGCGCTGACGATCCGCCGCGCCAAGGGGCGGCTGCACCGCCTGAACATCGCGATTTGCGGTGATATCGCGCATAGCCGCGTCGCGCGCTCGAACATCATCCTTCTGGGCAAGATGGAGAACCGCATCCGCCTCATTGGCCCGCCCACCCTGATGCCCGCAGGCATCGACGACTTCGGGGTCGAGGTCTATGACGACATGAAGAAAGGCCTCGAGGGGGTTGATGTGGTGATGATGCTGCGCCTTCAGCGCGAGCGGATGGATGGCGGCTTCATTCCGTCCGAGCGCGAATATTACCACCGCTATGGCCTCGACGCCGAAAAGCTGACCCATGCCGCGCCCGATGCCATTGTCATGCATCCCGGCCCGATGAACCGCGGCGTGGAGATCGACGGCGAACTGGCCGATGACATCCGCCGCAGCGTCATCCAGCAGCAAGTGGAAATGGGCGTCGCCGTGCGGATGGCGGCGATGGACCTTCTGGCGCGCAACCTGCGCGCCCGCGCGACCCCGAAAACGGTGATGGTCTGAGAAAGGTGCTGACATGAGCGACAAGATAGACATCAAGGCAAGCGAGACAGGCATCGTGCGTGTGTTTGCGGTTGATATCCCGGCAGACCAGATCGCGGCCTTCACCGCGCGCAATGGCCGCTGGCCCCTGCGCGATGCGCTGGGGGCCGATGCGCTGGATGCGGACCATATCGAGGTGTTCGACGCCTCCGACCTCACCGGGGTCGGCCTGCCCGGCTACCTTGCCGACGGGCACGCCATCCCGGACGACCAGATCGAGCCGATGCGCGCGCAGCTCATGGCGCAGGAGGGCACGCTGATGGTCATCACGTCCCGCGCGTTTCAGGGCACGGCGCAGGTGTTGACGCCCCGCGCGCCCGTGCGCCTGATCGCCACCTTTCAGGAGCCGCATGACCCCGTCACCTTCGGCGCCCTGCCCGATGCCTCGGCGCGCACGCCCGAATATGAAGAGACGCCTGAGCGCAAGACGCCCTCGGACGCCGCCATGTCGGGCCGCGTCGCGATGATCGTGCTCTTGGTATTGGCCCTTCTGGTCGCCGTGATGGTGTGGATCGCTGCATGACGGGCACTGGCACCACGCTCATTATCAACGCCCAACTGATTGACCCCGAGGCCGGCACCGTCACGCGCGGCAGCGTCCTGATCGAAGAGGGGCGCATCAGCCGGGTCACCCCGGACGTGACGGAGGCCAGCACGCCCTCCGGCGCGCATGTGGTCGATGCGGGGGGCAAGCATCTGGCGCCCGGCATCGTCGATATCGGCGTCAAGGTCTGCGAGCCGGGCGAGCGGCACAAGGAATCCTTCCGCTCCGCCGGTCTGGCCGCGGCTGCAGGGGGCGTGACCACCATGGCCACGCGCCCCGATACGCTGCCCGCGATCGACAGCCCCGAAGTGCTGGAATTCACCCGCCGCCGCGCGAACGAGGCGGCGCCGGTCAATGTCCTGCCCATGGCCGCGCTGACCAAGGGGCGCGAGGGCAAGGAAATGACCGAGATCGGCTTTCTCATGGATGCCGGTGCCGTCGCCTTCACCGATTGTGACCATGTCGTGCAAAGCACGAAGGTCTTTGCCCGCGCGCTGACCTATGCCCGCGCCTGCGGCGCGCTGGTCATCGCCCACCCGCAAGAGCCGGGCCTGTCGGCGGGCGCCGCCGCCACATCGGGCAAGTTCGCCTCGCTCTATGGCCTGCCCGCAGTCAGCCCGATGGCCGAGCGGATGGGCCTCGACCGCGACATCGCGCTGCTGGAGATGACCGGCGCGCGATACCACGCCGATCAGATCACCACGGCGCGCGCCCTCCCGGCGCTGCAAAGGGCCAAGCGCAACGGCCTCGACATCACCGCAGGCACGTCGATCCATCACCTGACGCTGAACGAGCTGGACGTCTCGGGCTATCGCACCTTCTTCAAGGTCAAGCCGCCGCTACGCAGCGAGGAGGACCGGCAGGCGATCATCGAGGCAGTGCGCGACGGGCTGATCGACACGATCAGCTCGATGCACACACCGCAGGACGAGGAGAGCAAACGCCTGCCGTTCGAGGAGGCGGCATCGGGCGCCGTGGCACTCGAGACGCTGCTTCCCGCCGCGCTGCGCCTTTATCATTCGGGCGACCTGGATCTGCCGACGCTCTTCCGCGCGCTGGCCCTGAACCCGGCCAAGCGCCTTGGCCTGCAATCGGGGCGCATGGCGGCAGGCGCGCCCGCCGATCTGGTGCTTTTCGATGCGAACAAGCCCTTCGTGCTCGACCGGTTCGCGCTGCGATCGAAATCCAAGAATACGCCCTTCGATGGCGCCCGGATGCAGGGGCGCGTGCTCGCTACCTATGTCGGCGGCGCCGCAGTCTACGAGGCCGAATAGATGCCCCTGATCGAGACGTCCGCCGTCATCCTCATCCTCTGGGCCGTCATCGGCTACCTGCTGGGATCGATTCCGTCGGGCATGATCCTTGCCCGCGCCATGGGGCTGGGCAACCTGCGCGAGATTGGATCGGGCAATATCGGCGCAACCAATGTGCTGCGTACCGGCTCGAAAAAGGCGGCGGCGGCGACGCTGCTGCTGGATGGCCTGAAGGGCGCCGTGGCCGTGCTGCTGGCGCGCTGGATCGCGGGCGAGGATGCGGCGCAACTCGCGGGTCTCGCCGCGTTCCTCGGCCATTGCTTCCCGGTCTGGCTCAAATTTCGCGGTGGCAAGGGCGTGGCGACCTTTCTGGGCCTGATGTTGGCGCTGGCATGGCCGGTGGGCCTGCTGGCTTGCGCGACGTGGCTGGCGACGGCGGCGGTTCTGCGCATCTCGTCGCTCTCGGCGCTGGTGGCGGCGCTCAGCGCGCCGGTCTGGATGCTGCTGCTGGGTTATTGGTCGATGCTGGTGCTGGGCTTGGTGTTGGCCGCGCTGATCCTCTGGCGGCACCGCAGCAACATCGCGCGTCTGCGCGCCGGAACCGAGCCCAAGATCGGCGCCAAGTGACGCTGTTTCTGGAGGCGTGGGATGCGCTTCCCCTCGGCACGTTTCACGGCGTGGCGGAGGGGCGGCGCTATGTCGTCACCCGCAGTGATTTTTCCGGCGGCGCGGCGCAAAAGCTGGTTGCCGAAGAACTGGGCGACAGTGATTATATCAGCATGAACCTCTATCGGCTGGCTTCAGGCGCGCAGCTGAAGCCGTGCGAGATGCCCGAGGAGAAGGTGCTGCGCTTTGTCTTGGATCTGGAGCGGCGCTAAACCAGCCCGCCCACGATTTCGCGGTGCAAGAGCGGCCCCGCCGCGACCATTCCGTCCACCTGCGGCACGGGGTTGTTGAAGCGCAGCGCGTTGCCGCGCCGGTCGGTCGAGAGCGCCCCCGCCTCACGCAGGATCAGATCGCCCGCGGCCACGTCCCATTCCCACGTCTTGCGCAGGGTCAGCATCGCATCGAACCGCCCCTCGGCCACGAGGCTGAGACGATAGGCCAGAGACGGGCGATGCTCGCGCTTGAAGGCGGGGACCGCGCCGCGCCAATGCCGCGGCTCCAGCATGGGGCGCGCGGCCAAAAGGGTCGCGCCCTCGGCCCGGTCCATTGCGCTGGCACGGATTGGCGCGCCGTTCAGCGTGGCCCCCTCGCCCAGCGCGGCGGCATACATCAGATCCAGCATGGGCAGGTAGACGACGGCGGCGGTCACCTGCCCCTCATCCACCACGGCCAGCGCATGCGCCCAGGCGCGGCTGCCGTCGATAAAGCTGCGCGTGCCGTCGATGGGATCGATGATGAAGGTGCGAGGCGCGGCGGCGCGCAGCGGGTCATGCGCGCTTTCCTCGCTGAGCCAGCCATAGGCGGGCCGCGCGCCGCGCAGCTTGGCCTCCAGCGCGTCGTTCACGGCCAGATCCGCCTCGGTGACAGGGCCGGCTTCCTCAGGCTTGTCCCAGCGCCGCACGCTGCCGCCAACATAGGACGTCGCCACCTCGCCCGCCCTGCGGGCGGCGTCGATCAGAAGGGGCAGATCACGTGCCGGCAAGGGTCATCCCCTCAACCAAGAGCGACGGCACGACCGAGCTGAGATGTCTGCGCGCGTCATTGGCAGGCGTGAGGCGCATCAGCATGTCATGCAGGTTGCCCGCGATGGTCAGCTCGTTCACCGGGTAGGCGATCTCGCCATTCTCAATCCAGAAACCGGAGGCGCCGCGCGAGTAATCCCCGGTGTTGGAATTGATCGTGGAGCCGATCATCGACGTCACCAGCAGCCCGGTGCCCATGCCTTTGATCAGATCCTCGCGGCTGGCGCTCCCTTGGGTCAGCGCGATGTTCCAGGTGCCGGGGCGCGGCGGGCCGGACATGCCGCGCTTGGCATTGGCGGTCGATTGCATGTCCAGCTGCCGCGCGCTGGCAAGATCCAGAATCCAGCCAGTGAGGATACCGTTTTCCACGATGGCGCGGCGCTGGGTCGGCAGGCCCTCTCCGTCGTAGGGGCGCGATCCGGCGACGCGGGGCCGATGCGGGTCCTCGATGATGCTGAGGCTGTCCGGCAAAACCTGCTGACCCAGCTTGTCCCGCAGCCATGTCGCGCCACGGGCGACAGCGGCGCCATTGGCCGCGCCCAGCAGATGCCCGATCAGCGAGGTCGAAATCCGCTCGTCAAAAAGCACCGGATAGGCGCCGGTCTTGGGGCGGCGCGCGCCAAGGCGCTCGGCGGCGCGCTGACCTGCGCGGGTGCCGATCTCAGCGGCGCTGCGCATGTCCGCATCCCAGATGCGCGCGTCTCCGTCCGAGTCGCGCTCCATTCCCGCGCCGGTCCCGGCGATGGCGGCACAGGAGACATACCAATCGGTGCGCGTGTGCCCGGCGACAAAGCCGTTGCTGGCAGCCAGCCAGACGCGCCGCCGCTCATACCCAGCGGTCGAGGCCTGCACCTGGCTGACGCCCTCCACGGCAAGGGCTGCCGCCTCGGCCTCGGCGGCGCGGCGCTGCAGCTCGGCAGGCTCGGGCTCGGGCGCGGGATCGGCCAGCTGCAATGCGCCCATGTCCCAATCGCGGGCAAGCTGATCTGCATCCGCGAGCCCGGCATGTGGATCCTCGGGTGCCTCGCGGGCCATGGCGACGGCCCGCTCGGCCAGAATGTCCAGCGTCTCGCGCCGGATGTCGGAGGATGACACATTCGCCTGCCTCTGCCCGACCAGCACGCGCAGCCCCAGATCGGTCGCCTCCGACCTCTCCGCCTGCTCCAGCGCGCCGCCGCGCACGTCGATCACCTGGCTCGCCCCTGTGGCGACCATCGCATCGGCACTATCCGCGCCCGCGCGGCGCGCCGCCGCCAGAAGGGCCTGCGCCAGATCATCATGGGTATGCGTCATAAAATCAGCCTTTCGAATGCACCTCGTGAGGTAGTCCGCCCCGGCCCCCGGCACAAGGGCGGGCGGCAAACGCAAAACGGGCCGGAGGATACCCCCGGCCCGTCTGCAATCCGCCTGAGCGGTGTTACTTCAGCCGCTGGCCATTGGCCAGAATCCCGCCATCCTCGGTAAACTCGATGTCGGATTTCAGCACATCCTCGCCCTCGCCAGGAACGGCAGCCATGCCCAGCATCATGCGCGCACCCATCGCCTGATCCTCGGCCAGAAGGCCCATCGAGATCAGCTTGTCCATCAGCGTGTTTGCGCCGGTCAGGACGAAGGACAGGTTGCCCACCGGCTTGGGCTGGCCGCCATAGCTGACCATATCGCTGTTGTCGAAGGTGACATCGCCCTTCCCGGTCAGTTCCGCCCCGGCGAGGCTGATCAGAAGGCGATTCAGCGTCAGCGCGTTCAGTTCGGCGGGGGCGGCCGCGTCATCCGACTCCAGCCGGGACATCGCAGCAGGGTCCATGACATTGACAAAGACACTGGCCTTGCCATCCACATCCAGCGCAACCGTGGCCGGATCACGCGGCAGCACACTTTCGGGATCGAAAAGCGCCCAGACGGTATCGCCCAACGTTACCCCGCCCAGCAGGAAGCTCAGGCCGAAATCCTGCGGCTCCTGCCCTTCGGCCAGCGGCACCAGCAGATCGAAGGCGCTCTCGTCCATTTCCATCGACAGCGCGAAGGGCATCTGCGGCACCATCGCCTCGATGGCCGTGCCCTTGGTCGTGCCGCCATAGGCCAGGCCCGACATGTCCATGCGGACGGTCAACTGGCCACCCTGGCTGGAGGAGGTGCCGCTGGTCACGGCGCCCTCGTCGGTGAACTCGAAGCGGCTGTTGCCGGGGCCAAAGATATAGCCGCCATCCATGGCAAAGCCCGCCTCCAGCGCGGCGGCCATGTCGTTCATGTCAACGGCGTCCGGGATGATGACATTGCCCATCATCTCCAGCGTCTCGAACTCACCTGACATGGCCACGGCGCCGCCTTCGGGGTCAGCGAAGTTCACGGTATAGGTTGCGGGACCGGTGCGCACCGTTTGCTCGGCGGCGCGCCCGTCCTCCAGCATCATCACCGTCTGGCCCTCGACGTCCTGCATGTCAAAGCGGATATCGCCCAGATCGACAGGCTCGCCCTCGGCGGTCAGGCCACCCATGGCCAAGCCGATGCTATCGGCGGTGTAATCATAGCTCATCCGCGTAGCGGTGCCCGACACGACGCTGTCCATACCTTCTGTGCGGTAGAGCAGCTCCAGCGTATAGGCCTCGGGCGCATCCGCGGCGATGGTGATCGGCATCTCGCCAGGATAGACGATGCGCACGGTGCCCGCGCCATTGTCATTCAGCGCGACCTGCGGGATCGTGATCGTGGTCTCGCCCCCTTCATCCGGCAGGGTCTGCGTCAGGACGATATTCGTCAGCTCCAGCCCCGATGACGTCTGCGCCTCATCCGCCGTCACGGCAAAGCCGAAACCGGTCAGGTAATTCTGCCAGTCGGCCCAGACATCTGCGGGGGTAACGTCGGCCATTGCCGCGCTGCCGGTGACCATCAGCGCCATCGCGGCGGTCATGGCCCTTTGCGTGCCATAGGAATTCATGTGAGACCTCGTTTATCCTGAAAATTTGCGCTCAGCTTCGGGCCAATAGGGGCCAGCGTCAAGAGCCGCGGACTGGACCATGGCGGTGGCCGGCGCTACTCAGGTCCGAGAGCCTACAATTACCGCAGGAGAGAGCCATGACATCCGCCCCAGATATGACCGGGAAAACCGTGCTGATCACCGGCGCCAGCCGGGGCATCGGCGCAGAAGCCGCGCGCGTCTTTGCCGAGGCGGGCGCAAATCTGGTGCTCATGGCACGGTCGGAAGGCGCGCTGGGGGAGGTCGCCTGTCCGCTGGACGCGCTGGCCGTCACGGGCGATGTGGCCCGCTACGGCGATGTCGCGCAGGCGGTCGAGCAGGCGCAGGAGCGATTTGGCCGTCTGGATGTGCTGATCGGCAATGCCGGCGTCATCTGGCCGATCGGCCCGCTGGAAAGCGCCGATCCGGAGGAATGGGGCCGCGCCATAAATATCAACCTCAAGGGCGTTTTTCACGGCATGCGCGCCGCCATGCCGGGAATGCGGCAGGCTGGCGGCGGCACGATTCTGGCGGTATCCTCCGGCGCCGCGCATAGCGCGCTCGAAGGGTGGAGCGCCTATTGCGCCTCCAAGGCGGGCGCGGCCATGCTGACCGCCTCGGCCCATGCAGAGGGCGCGGATTTCGGGCTGCGCGCGATGGGGCTGTCGCCCGGCACGGTCGCCACCGACATGCAGCGCGACATCCGCGCCAGCGGGATCAACCCGGTCAGCCAGTTGGACTGGTCAGACCATATCCCGGCGGACTGGCCTGCCCGCGCGCTCCTCTGGATGTGCGGCGGGGGGGCGGATGCCCATCTGGGGCAGGAAATCTCGCTGCGCGATCCGGCGATCCGCAAGGCCATCGGCCTCGGGGACGCGGCATGATCACGCTGGACGAGCAGGGCGGCATCTGGACCGTCACCATCGACCGCGCCGCCAAGGCGAACGCCCTGAGCGAGGACATGCTGATCCGGCTGGCCGAGATCGCCGAGGCCGCGGGCCGCCCCGGTGCCGCACGCCTGCTGATCCTGACAGGCGCGGGCAAGGTCTTCTCGGCCGGTGCCGATCTGGCCGCGGTGGAAGGCGGTCTTGCCACCCATCCGGTGTGGGAGCGTCTGTCATCGGCCATCGCCGCCCTGCCCTGCCTCAGCATCGCGGCGCTGAACGGCACGGTTGCGGGCGGCGCCATGGGCATGGTGCTGGCCTGCGATTTTCGCGTCGCCGTGCCCGGCGGGCAGGTCTTCTACCCGGTGATGAAGCTTGGATATCTGCCGCAACCCTCCGATCCCGCGCGCCTCGTGGCGCTGGTGGGGATAGGGCGCGCGCGGCGCGTCCTTCTGGCCGGTGAGCGGCTGGAGGCGCAGACGGCGCTGGACTGGGGCCTCTTCGACCGGATTGCAGAGCCTGAGGCGCTCATGGAGTCCGTGATGAACCTTGCCGAACATGCCCTGTCAGCGACGCCCGAACATGTGGTGGCAATCAAGCGGCTGATCCGCTGAGCGCCTAGTTCAACCCGCGCTCGGTCACGATCACGATGCGGCCCGCCCCCGCCGCGCGCAGATCGCGCGCGATGCGCACCAGTTGAGCGGCCGGCAGGTCGCGGTCGGGCACCAGCCGGACCTCGGGGTTGGCCTCGGTGCCGAGGCGCGGCAGCAGCGCGCCTGCGGAGGCCAACTCTTCGCCGCGATAGCTCAGTGTGGCATCGGCGCGGATCACCAGCCCATCGGGCGGCGGGCGCCCTTCAAGCGCATCGGTGCGCACCAGGGTCACATCATTGTCCATCGGCCGGGCCAGCGTGCCGGCGACCATGAAGAAGACCAGCATCAAAAAGACGATGTTGATCAACGCGATTGTCGGCTCGCGCCGCGAGGAGGGGCGCGCACGTCTCATGCGCCGCCCAGAACGGTCGGAGAGATGCCGGGGATACCGCGCAACGCGACCAGCAGATCGGTCAGACGCTGCGCCGTGACGCCATCGCCCAAGGCGATCAGCAAGGGCTGCGCCGCGTCCGAGGCTGGCCGCGCACGCAGCGTCTCGGCCAGTGCGCCCAGCGCCAATGCCTCGCCATTCAGTGTCAGATCATCGCTGCGCAGTTGCAGGAAAAGGGGGCGCTGACCGCTTTCCTGCGCCGCGCCACCGGTCGCCGCGCTCAGCTCGACCTCCGAGAATTTCGAGAAGGTCGAGCTGAGCATGAAGAAGAGCAGAAGCAGGAAGATGACATCGATGAGCGAGGTCATCGACAGCCGCCGCCGCACCCGGCGGCGTCTAGGCACGCTGCGGCGCCGCCCCGCCCGCCGCCGCGTCCTCGGCCACAGCGGCCTCGTGGTTGCGGATGCCGCGCGGGTGCAGGATGGTGGCCAGCGCCCGCTCGGTGGTAACGCGCTCGGCATCCATGCGGCCCTCGAACCAGCTGAGGACAAGGGCGGTCGGCATCGCCACGACCAGCCCGACAGCCGTCGTCAGCAGCGCGACCCAGATCCCACCCGCCAGGATCGACGGATCGACTTGCGCGCCCGCATCCTGCAGCGCCTGAAACGCCTCGATCATGCCCAGAACCGTGCCGAAGAGTCCCAAAAGAGGCGCAAGTTGCGCGACCGAGTCGAGCAGGCGAAACCCACGCTCCAGCCCGGCAAAGCGCGTCTCGGCCTCCGCGTCCAGACGCTGTGCATCGGCGGGCCCTGAGGTGAAGGCCATCTCGACCACCGGCGCGAGGTAGCTGCGCGACCGGGCCAGCGAAGCGCGCGCGCCCTCGCGGTCGCCATGATCCCACGCGGCCACGGCATCCTTGAGCGCGGTATGTCGCCCCACTCCGGCTGACGAAAACTGCCAAATCTTGTAGAGCATCACGGCCAGCGTCACGACCGACACCGCGATCAGCAGGATGACAACCGGGCCGCCGATCTCGGCAATTTGGCGGAACGGATCAAGAAGGGTGTTCATCCCATCACCTCGATATCGGTGCGGCTGGAGAGGATCAGACCCCGCTCGCAGGCGCCCTCGGGCAGGCCCGCGCCGCTACAGGTCTGCGCCCCGTTGAAGAGGATGCTGCCGATCCCTTCGCAGCTTACCCCAGCGACCGAGAACTGGCGAACGCGGGGCCGGCCGGGCGGCAGGCTGCCCAGATCGAAGAGGGTCAGCCGGTCGACCTGCCCCGACGCATCGAAAAGGACGGTCTCGTAGATGGCCTGGTCGATCTGCGCGTCATGGCCGCTCTGCACCAGAAATGACAGCGTGCAGGCCCCCTCGACCGTCTTGGCCGCGTTCAGCTCGATCGAGACGGCCGCACCGACCTCTTCCTCGGCGGCGGCGGGGAGAGCCGATAGAAGGGCAATAGTCGTCAAAATCGGGCGGAGCGCCATGGATCGTCTCTCCCTCATTGCGGATACGCCCCAGCTTTTCACCATATGAGGCGCATCATGGCAATGTAGGATCGCCTTGCCCGGTGGGGGCGCGCCGCTACATGCGCACCCGCTCGCTCTTGGGATCATACATGGGCTTGAGGCTCGCCTCGGCCCGCACCCGCGTGCCCGCAACGTCGATCTCATAAGTCGAGGCCAGCACCTCCTCGACGCTCTCGCCCTTGCAGGGAACGTACCCCATCCCGATGGCGCCGCCCAGATGATGGCCGTAATTGCCCGAGCTGACATAGCCGATGATCTCGCCATCCCGCAGCAGCGGCTCGTTGTGATAGAGCAGCGGCTCGGGGTCCGTCAGGCGGAATTGCACCATGCGATGCGCCAGCCCTTCATCCTTCTTGCGCAGAACCGCGTCACGCCCGATGAAATCCGGCTTGCCCGTCTTGACCGCAAAGCCGAGGCCCGCCTCCAGCACGTGGTCCTCGCAGGTGATGTCATGCCCGAAATGGCGAAAGCCCTTTTCGATCCGGCAACTGTCCATCGCATGCATGCCGCAGAGTTTCATGCCATGTGCCTGACCCGCCTCATGCAGCACCTCGAAGGCATGCCCGGCCATGTCGGCGCTGACATAGACCTCCCAGCCCAGCTCACCCACGTAAGAGACGCGGTGCACGCGGGCGAGACCCATCCCGAGCTCGATCTCCTGCGCAGTGCCGAAGGGGTTAGTATCATTGCTGAAATCGGCGGGCGAGACGGCTTGCAGCACCTTCCGCGCGTTCGGACCCATCACGGCCAGCACGCCCTCACCCGCCGTCACATCGGTGATGACGACGTTATGCGCGCCCTTGTGACGCTCCATCCATGTCTGATCGGCCAGCCGCGTGGCGGCGGGGGTGACGACCAGATAGGCCGTCTCGGAAAGGCGCGTGACGGTCACATCCGCCTCGATCCCGCCGCGACTATTCAGAAATTGCGTGTAGACGATGCGCCCGATGGGCACGCTGAAATCACCGCCGCCGATATGGTTGAGGAACGCCTCCGCATCCGGCCCTTCGACGCGCAGCTTGCCGAAGGAGGACATGTCATACATGCCGACGTTCTCACGGATCGCGCGATGCTCGGCTGCGGCATTTTCAAACCAGTTCTGCCGCTTCCAGCTATAGCGATACTCGCGCTCCTGGCCCTCATCCGCGAACCAGTTAGCGCGCTCCCAGCCTGCCGCCTCACCCATGACAGCGCCCTCGCTCAGCAGGTGATGGTGGAAGGGGGTGCGCCGGATACCGCGCGCCGTAGCCTTCTGGCGATAGGGGAAGTGATCGGCGTAGAGCAGGCCCAGCGTTTCCTTGCTGCGCTCAAAGAGATACGTCTTGTTGCCCTGAAAGGGCTGCATCCGCGCGATATCCACATCGCCCAGATCAAAGGGTTTCTCGCCGCTCTCCATCCAGAGGCTCAGCGCATGGCCCGCGCCGCCCGCCGACTGGATGCCGATCGAGTTGAAGCCCGCCGCCACCCATACATTGTCCATCCCCGGCGCCTGGCCAAGGTGATAGGCGTCGTCGGGGGTAAAGCTCTCGGGTCCGTTGAAGAAGGTATGAATGCCCGCGCTGGCCAGCATGGGCAGGCGGTTGCAGGCGGCCTCCAGAATGGGCTCGAAATGGTCGAAATCCTCGGGCAGCTGATCGAATTCGAAGGTCTCGGGGATGCCGTCCATACCCCAGGGCTTGGACAGAGGTTCGAACGCGCCAACCAGCATCTTGCCTGCGTCTTCCTTGTAATAGGTGCATTCATCCGGCACGCGCAGGACGGGAAGCTGGCTCAGCCCCTCGATCGGCTCGGTCACTATGTAGAAATGCTCGCAGGCGTGGAGCGGCACGTTGACGCCCGCCATGCGGCCCACCTCGTGCCCCCACATACCTGCGCAGTTGACGATCATGTCACACTCGATATGGCCCTCTGCGCTGCCATCATCAGCGGCCCAATCGACGCCGGTGACGCGATTCCGCGTCTTCGCAATGCCGATCACACGCACACGCTCCTGCACGCGCGCGCCACGCTGGCGGGCGCCCTTGGCCAGTGCCAGCGCGATGTTGGCGGGGTCCGCCTGTCCGTCGGTCGGCAACCAGACACCGCCGGTCACGCCGTCGATACTCAGATGCGGATAGCGCGACTTGATCTCGTCCGCCGTCAGCTCCTCGGCCGGCACGCCGAAGGCGCGGGCCATCGCGGCCTGCCGATGCAGCTCTTCCAGCCGCTCGCCGGTCAGCGCCGCCGAGATCGAGCCGACCTGCCGGAACCCCGTTGCCACGCCGGTCTCTTCCTCCAGCCCGGTATAAAGCTCGGCCGAATAGCGCGCGAGTTTCGTCATGTTGCTGGACGCGCGCAGTTGCCCGATGAGGCCCGCGGCATGCCATGTTGTCCCGCTGGTCAGCGCCTTGCGCTCCAGCAGCACGACATCGCTCCAGCCCAGCTTGGCGAGGTGATAGGCGACCGAACAGCCGACGACGCCGCCGCCGATAATGACCACGCGGGCCTTTGTGGGCAGATCCATGATGCAAACCTCCTGTAGTTAGACAATGGTGTGACCGGCGGTGCGCAAACGCGCGGCAAGCTCGGCGATATGATCGGGGCCGACCTCGCAGCAGCCACCGACGATCGTGGCCCCTTGCGCGATCCAGCCCATGGCAAAATCGGCGTAGAGGTCCGGCGTGAGGTCGCGCCGTGCGCTCAGCGCATCGACCGTGGGGGCTTCCTTGAGAAAACCCTCGGCGATGTGATCGAAGCCGTTGGCATAGGCACCGAAGGGCAGCCCGAATTCGCGCAGGCGGATCAGCCCCGCGCCGACCGCCTCGGGGCGGGTGCAGTTGATCAGCACGGCCTCGGGTCTGTAGGTGGCGATGACATCCGCCAACTCATCGACGCGCTCGCCCGAGCGCAGGCGATTGCCGTTGTCATCCATCACGGTCACGGCCAGCCAGACGGGCACATCCACGCCCTTGCAGCCCATCAGCGCCCCCTCGGCCTGTGCGACCGATGCGGCGCTCTCAACCAGCAGGA
Source organism: Roseovarius roseus (assembly GCF_043355935.2). Taxonomy (NCBI): domain Bacteria; kingdom Pseudomonadati; phylum Pseudomonadota; class Alphaproteobacteria; order Rhodobacterales; family Roseobacteraceae; genus Roseovarius; species Roseovarius roseus. The sequence goes on from NZ_JBHFPE020000006.1 coordinate 61,304, forward strand.
TGTCCACGCGCCCACGCATCAACTCGACCAGTTCGGCATAAAGGGGCGCGGCCTCCTCGGGCGGCGGGCAGAGATCCGGGCGGTAGGAGGCGCCCAGCGGGCCAAGGGTGCCTGCGATGCGGCCGCTGCCATGGGCCGTGCGCGCGGTTTCAGCCTCGCTCAGTGCGCAGTCGATCAGCGCGGCGAAATCGCCCTCCAGCCCCGCGCGCACCAGCCTGTCGCGGTGAACGGGGTAGGTGTTGGTGCTGGCAACAGTCGCGCCCGCGTCGAAATAGGCGCGATGCACCTCGGCGACGAGGCCGGGATGCGCCTTCATCACGCTGGTCGACCAAAGCGGCGTCGGCGCGTCCCCGGCGCGCTTGACCAGTTCCTGCCCGATCGAGCCGTCGAGAAGGGTAATCTCGCTCACAGGGGCACCCTGACCGATGGCGCAGGGATGGCCGCAACGAGGCCTCTGTTGAGAGGGGCGGACATCAGGCGCGGATCCGTTCGTTATCGGTGTCCCAAAGCGGCGCGTCGGGCTGGACCGTGGCGGCGAAGCGCTCGCCGTAGATCTCGACCTCGAGCGCGGTTCCCGCCTCGGCCAGATCGGCGCGGATCATGCCCAGCGCGACCGAGGCGTTCACGCGGTAGCCCCAGGCGCCGCTGGTGGTTTCGCCCACGATCTCGCCGCCATGCCAGAGCGTCGACATATAGGGCGCATCGGCCCCGCCCGCCTCCACGATCAGCGTGACAAAGCGTTTCTTGCTGCCTTGCTGCTTCTCGCTCAGAAGCGCCGCCTTGCCGGGGAAGTCCTGCGGCTTGTCGAACTTGACGAAGCGTTCGAGCCCGCCTTCCAGCAACGAATAATCGGTGCTCAGGTCGCCCTTCCAGGCGCGGTAGCCTTTCTCGATGCGCAAGCTGTTGAGCGCATACATCCCGAAGGGCTTGGCGCCAGCATCAAGGATCGCGCGGTAGATCTCGGGCATGTCCTCGTTCGCAGCATGCACTTCCCAGCCCAATTCCCCGGCAAAATTGACGCGGATCAGGAACGCCTTGCGCCCGGCGACGGTGCAATGCTGGTGGCTGAGCCACGGCAGCGTCAAATCGCCATCGGTGAGCGGGGCCAACAGGTTGCGGCTCTCGGGGCCGGTGACGATCAGCGCGCTGCGCTCACTCGTCGTCTCCTCGACGGTGACGCCTTTGGGAACAGCGCGACGTATCAGCTCGCCATCATGCCATTGCGCGGTGGCCGCCGTGATCAGCACGAAGCTGTCCTCGGCCAGCCGGATGCAGGACAGCTCGGTCAGGATGCGGCCGAGATTGTCGGAGACATAGACGAGGTTCATCCGCCCCAGTTTGGGCAGGCTGCCAGTCACCCAGCCGCGCAGCCACTCGTCCGCACCCTGCCCCCGCACCCAGAAGCGCGAGAAGCCGGGCAGATCGAGCACGCCACAATGATCGCGCACCGCCTCGCATTCCTCGCGGATGCGCTGCTCCCACGGGCCGGCGCGGTTCCAGGTCTGGGTCGCCTCCTCGCTCAGATCGTCGCCCGGCTGTGCGAACCAGTTGGCCCGCTCCCACCCGTTATAGGCGCCCATGACGCCGCCCATCTCGCGCACGATGGCATCGTTCGGACCGAGCTTCTTGTCCCGGCCAGCGGGCCATTCATGCCACGGGAAATGCATGGCATATTCGTGGCCATAGACCTCCATTCCCTTGGCGATGCAGTAGTCATTATCGGTGTAATCGGTATACCGGCGCGGATCGACGGACCACATGTCCCATTCGGTGCTGCCTTCGGTGATCCACTCGGCCAGCACCTTGCCCGCGCCGCCCGCCTGCGCGATGCCGAAGGTGAAGACGCAGGCCTCGAAGGCGTTGGGCACGCCCGGCATCGGGCCCAAGAGCGGCAGGCCATCGGGCGCATAGGGGATTGGGCCGTTGATGACCTTGTTGATCCCCGCCTGCCCCAGCAAAGGCACGCGCGCCATCGCATCCTCGATGTACCATTCCAGCCGCTCCAGATCGTCGGGATAAAGCTGGAAACTGAAATCCTCGGGGAAGGGGTCATCGGGCGTGATCCAATGCGCCTTGCAGTTCCGCTCGTAAGGTCCGAGGTTAAGGCCGGTTTTCTCCTGCCGCAGGTAGTAGGAGCTGTCGACATCGCGCAGAAGCGGCAGCTTGCCGTGCTTGGCGGTATGCTCGGCGATTTCGGGGATCTCGTCGGTCAGAAGGTATTGATGGCTCATGACCATCATCGGCACGGTCCGCCCGCCATAGGGCTTGAACCATTCGCCGACTTTCTGCGCGTAGTAACCTGCGGCATTCACCACATATTCGCAGCGGATATCGCCCTTGTGCGTGTGGACAATCCATTCCGTGCCGTCGCGGGTGACGCCCGTCGCGGGGCAGAACCGCTCGATCCGCGCGCCCAAATCCCGCGCGCCCTTGGCCAGCGCCTGCGTCAACTGCGATGGGTCGATATCGCCGTCGTTCGGATCATAGAGAACGCCCTTCAGATCGTGCGTTTCGAGGAAGGGATACATCGCCTTCGCCTCGTCCGGCGTCAGCATCCGCATGTCCATGCCCTGATAGCGGCCCATGCCGCAGGCGCGCTGGAATTCCTGCACCCGCTCCTCGCTATGGCCAAGGCGCAGCGAGCCGGTGACGTGGTAGTTCATCGGGTAATCGACAGCTTCGGCGAGGCCGCGATAGAGCTCGGCGCCGTAACGCTGCATGTTCATGATCGCCCATGAGGTGCTGAACGTCGGGACGTTCCCGGCGGCGTGCCACGTGCTGCCCGCCGTCAGCTCGTTCTTTTCCAGAAGGACGCAGTCGGTCCAACCCGCCTTGGCCAGATGGTAGAGGCCGGACGCGCCAACCGCGCCGCCGCCGATGATGACCACGCGGGCCGTGCTGGGGAAGTTGCTCATGGTTCCGTCTCCCTACTCAGGACCGCGCCAGTTGCGGCAGGTCGTCCTCGATGTCGTAGTAATCGCCCTTGTCGTCGCAGAAGATGTGCTTCTCCAAGGATAGCCCCGTGGGCGCGTCCAGCGCGCCGAGGGCGAAGCTGATCGTGTCCTCGTCATGCGCCTTCCAAAAAAGGAAGCTGCCGCAGCGCGCGCAGAACCCGCGCATGGCGGCCTCGCTCGCCGCGAACCACTCGGGCGCCCCGGTGATGGTCAGATCGGCCTCGGGCACATGGGCCGAGGCCCAGACATGGCCCGACTGCTTGCGGCACTGGCCGCAATGGCAGACCGTGACGCCCTGCGGCGCGCCCCTCACCTCGAACGTGATGTCACCGCAAAGGCACCGCCCGCTCAGCATGTCTCATCCTCGCGATATTGCGGCAGATCGCTGCCGATCTCGTAATAGTCGCCCTTTTCGCGCACCCAGACATGCGCGCCCAGCCGCAGGCCGGTGGGCGCATCGAGCGCGCCCATCAGCAGATGTACATGCGCGCCCTCATCCCCGCGCCAGAACAGCGTCGAGCCGCAGGCGCCGCAGAACCCGCGCTTGCCGATCTGTGAGGCGCGATACCAGCGCAGCGTCTCCTGGCGCGTCATTCGCAGACTGCGCTTGGCCACCGGAACGGCCGCGAAATGATGCCCCGACTGGCGGCGGCATTCGTCGCAATGACAGGCGATGGCGGTGCCGGTGGGCGCCCCCGCCGTGAAGGCCACCTGACCGCAGAGGCACGCGCCGCGCAGCATATTCACGTTCTCCAAGGCATGGCTGTTGCGCCCAGTAGCGCGCCGTAGACCATGAAACAGACCGCCAGCCCGCGGCGCAGCGGGCGGCTTGCCACCGCGCCCAGCGCCGAGCGGCCGATACCTGCGCCCAGCGCCGTGTACCCCATGTAGCTGAGCGCGGTCAGCGACAGCGCCGTTGGCACGATCACCCACATCTGCTCTCCGATCGGCACATTCGGTTGCACGAACTGCGTGAAGGCGGCAAGGTAGCCCGCGACGCTCTTGGGATTGATTGTGGCGATCAGGAAGGCGCGCGCATAGACCGTGCCGCCACCGACATCCGCCGCGCGCAGCGCGCGGCCCGCCTGGCGCCATGTGCGCACGCCCAGATAGATCAGAAACGCCGCTCCGATCAGCTTGGCCACCTGGAATGCCATGGGCGACGCCAGTAGCAGGGCCGACACGCCCAGCGCCGAGAGCGCCAGAAACAGCGCCGCCTGTGTCAGGATCGCCGCGACACCGGGCAGAGACCGGCGAAAGCCCAGGGTGACACCGTTGGTGATGCAATTGACAGCGTTCGGACCGGGCGTCGTCACGAAGACTGCCCAGAAGATCGCAAAGACGGTCCAGCCCTCCCAGCTCATCGCGGGCCCCTCAATAGACCGGCGGCGCGATGACCCAGATCGCGACGGCAGGTTTCGGATAAGGGTTGCGCCAGGAAAAGGCCTCGCCCCGGATGCGGAAACTGTCCCCCGCGCGGGCCGTGAAGTCGCGCCCCGCGATGGTCAGGTCCAGCTGGCCCGATACGATATAGCCCACTTCCTGCGTGGGCCGAGTGACGGTTTCGGGCGCGGTGGCGCCGGACGCGAAGGTCGAGTGGATCATCTCGAAATCATCGGTGAGGTCAGGCGACAGAAGCTCTTCGGCAAGGCCCGGCCTGCCCGCGTCGATGGGGCGGCGCGCGCCGCGGCGCACGATATAGCCCGCCTCATCCTCGGGCGCCGCCGGCTGCGCCATCAAGAGCGATGGGGGCACGTCCAGCGCCTTGGCCATCAGTTCCAAATCGGCAATGCTGGGCTGGGACAGGTCCCGCTCGACCTGGCTGAGCCAACCAACCGAGCGCCCTAGGCGCCGCGCCAGATCCGCCAGCGTGACGCCCCGCGACCGCCGCAGGGCGCGCAGATCGGCCCCTGAGGCATGCGGCGCAGTGATCTGGGACTGAAGCATCTGGCGACTCGGCGTGAAATTATGCTGTACTTTTTCACGCTGCTCTTGAACAGTGAAAAACGCAAGAATAATTTCACGCCGAATTGCGGGCGGTCTAGCCGCCGAAGGTTTGCCTCAGCAGGTGCGTCAGGCCTTCGGCATCGCTAGAATCAAAGGCCGCGACACGATCGCTGTCGATATCCAGCACACCGATCAGATCGCCCGCCCCGTTGCGTACAGGCAGAACGATCTCGGACCGGGTGCTGCTGGAGCAGGCGATATGCCCGGCAAACGCCTCAACATCATCGACCAGCTGCACCTCGCCCGTGCGCGCGGCAGCGCCGCAAACCCCGTGTGAGAAGGGAATGACAAGGCATCCATGCCCACCCTGATAGGGACCGATTTTCAGCAGCTCGGGCTGGGTCACCCGGTAGAATCCCGTCCAGTCAAAGCGTGAATCGGCGTGATGCAGCTCGCATGCCATCGTCGCCATCAAGGATACGGTATCGTCCTCGCCCTCGGTCAGGGATGCCAGCACCCTCGACATCTCGTCATAGTCTATCCGCATGGTCATCGCCCCATTTGCTGCGTCTTTGACGGCCCGTCTAACTTTTTCGGAAGGCGGGAACCAGATGGTAACGAATTGGACCTAGCGTGAGGCGAAGCAACAGGATTGTAGCGGAGCGATACATGGATCTGACCAGCAACAGGCAAGGCGCCTACCAAGTCATCACAGTCAACGCACCGCGGATCGACGCGGCGGCGGCTATCGCCTTCAAGGAGGCGCTGCGCGTGCAAACGGCAGAGGGGGCCGAGGATGTCCTTCTGGATCTCGGCGCGGTCGAGTTCATCGATTCCAGCGGCCTTGGCGCCATCGTCGCGGCGCTCAAGCTGGTCGGTCCCGGTCGCCGCCTCGATCTGGCGCGGCTGACACCCGGTGTGGAAAAGGTGTTCCGGCTGACCCGGATGAACACAATCTTCACCATCCACGAGGCGCTCGAGGATGCAGCCCCCCGGCGGGCCGGGTAGACCCCCCGAATTGGAGATGCCATGACGGCTGCAGCCAATCGCGCCGCATCGGGGCGCGCGCCACGCCCCCGGCACCTGGGCCTGACCATCAGCGCGTCCCCCGGCGCTGTGCGCGACGGCCTTGCCCAGCTGCGAGACTTCCTCAGCGCGGCGCGTCTAGGCGCCGATGTCTGCGGCACGGCCGAGATCGTCCTGGCCGAAGCGCTCAACAACGTGGCCGAGCATGGATATCCGTCGGGCAAGCCCGGCCCGATCCGGATCGAAGCGATGCTTGATGAAACGCGGCTGACCGTCGACATTACCGACGAGGGCACACCCCTGCCCGGCCTCCGCCTGCCTCTCGGGCGCTCTCCGCTAATCACCAGGCCGAAGACCGAGCTGCCCGAAGGCGGGTTCGGATGGTTCATGATCCACAGCCTGACATCGGCGATCAGCTATCGGCGCCGCAATGGGCGCAATCACCTCCACCTGGCGCTGGATGTGACCGGTCAGGAGTAAGCAATTCCCAGCCGTGGCCCGTATCGACGCGTCCGGCCATATCACCCGGACATCACGGCAAATCCCCGGTGCCGCAAACTTGCCGCTTTCCTTTCTCATTCCCGACAGAGTGCACAGCCAGAACACTGATGTAGCTGCAAAAGCTTCCCTCGGCGCTGTGTTTAATTGCCCCCACCCAGTGCGCAGCGTCGAGGCCCCTTTGCATCGCTCGGGTATGTAGTCCCGCTCTCCCTGCTATAGTCCCTGATCTCTTGGCAATCGCGCAGCCGCGTCCTAACGTACCGGCAGATCCAAATGCAGGAGCTTTCATGCGCGATTTTCATCTGCCCGGCCGCTCGCCCGTTCTGGCCTCCAGCGGCATGTGTGCCACCTCTCATCCACTGGCCGCCAAGACCGCGGTCGATATTCTGGAACGGGGCGGCAACGCCATGGATGCCGCCATTGCGGGCGCTGTCCTTTTGGGCATTTGCGAACCCCAGATGACGGGCATCGGCGGTGACTGCTTTGCCCTTTTCACCGTGCCCGGCAAGGAGGGCGCGCAAGCATTCAACGGCTCAGGCCGCGCGCCCGCTGCCGCCGATGCCAAGGCCCTCCGCGACCGCGGCCTCGATGCGGTGCCCTTGCGCAGCGCCGACGCCGTGACCATCCCCGGTGCGATCCACGCCTTTTGCGAGCTGAGCGCGCAGCACGGCAAGCTGGGCCTCGATGCGATCCTTGCCCCCGCCATTCGGTATGCGGATGAGGGCGTGCCGGTCGCCCCGCGCGTGGCCTGGGATTGGGTAGAGTCCGCCCCCGCGCTCCAGGGTCACGCGCTGGGGCATTACCTGCCCGGCGGCACGCCGCCCAAGGCGGGCACGCTTTTCCGCGCTCCCGGTCAGGCTGAGGTGCTGCGCCGCGTCGCCGCCAAGGGGGCCAGCGCCTTTTACGAGGGCGAGATCGCCGAGGATATGCTGGCCGCGCTCAGCGCCGCCGGGGGCGTGCATACCGCCGCCGATTTCGCCGCAAATCGCAGCGATGCGGCAGAGCCGATCAGCGGCAGTTACAAGGGCCGCGAGTTGGTCGAGCATCCGCCCAACGGGCAGGGCGCGACGGCCATCCTCATCCTCAACATCCTCGCGCAGTTCGACGTGGCCGCGATGGACCCGCTGGGGGCCGAGCGCGTCCATCTGGAGGCCGAGGCGACCAAACTGGCCTATGACACCCGCAACCGCATCATCGCCGATCCCGATCACACCACGCGCACGGAATTCATGCTGAGCATGGACACCGCGCAGCGCCTTGCCGCGATGATCGATATGAAGCGTGCGATCCCCTCCGCCGCGCAGATGACCGAGGCGATGCACCGTGACACCGTCTACATCACCGTCGTCGACAAGGACCGCATGGCCGTGTCGCTGATCTACTCGATCTTCCACGGCTTCGGCGCGGGCATCGCGTCCGAGAAATTCGGCATCCTGCTGCAGAACCGCGGCGCGGGCTTTACGCTGGCTGAGGGGCATCCGAACGAACTGGCCGGCGGCAAGCGGCCCTTTCATACGATCATCCCCGGCATGCTGTGCGATGCAGGCCGCGCCGTCATGCCCTTTGGCGTGATGGGCGGCGCGTATCAGTCTACCGGACACGCGCGGTTCGTCTCGAACCTTGCCGATTTCGGGATGGATCCACAGACTGCCATCGACGCGCCCCGTGCCTTTGCCGACAAGGGCGAGATGCGGGTCGAGCGCGGCTATTCCGACGCCGTGCGCGCCGATCTGGCCGAGCGCGGGCACAAGGTGGTGATTCCGCAAGAGGCGATCGGCGGCGCGCAGGCGATCGAAATCCGCGAGGATGGTGTGCTGGAGGGTGCATCGGACCCGCGCAAGGATGGCTGCGCGCTGGGATACTAGCGCCGGGCCGGGCTGCCCTGCCCGCGCGGGGCGGCCCTAGTTCAGCTGGAAATGCAGCGGATAATGGCCGTCCTCGAACGGCCCGAAAAGGTCGTCGATATCGGGATGCTCGACCGGCTCGCCGGAATAGTCGGCGATCAGGTTCTGCTCGCTGACATAGGCCACGTAATAGCTCTGCTCGTTCTCGGCCAGAAGGTGATAGAAGGGCTGATCCTTGACCGGGCGGCTGTCCTCGGGGATGGAGGAATACCACTCCTCAGTATTGGCAAATTCGGGGTCGACGTCAAAGATGACACCGCGAAACGGGTGCTTCTTGTGACGGACAACTTGCCCGAGGTGATATTTTGCACGTGTCTTTAGCATAGCCTGCAGCCCTTAAACGTTGAGAGTAATGGTTTCAAGCATGCTTTGTCCAACGATCTTGCATGTTTGGTTGGAAACAGTCTGTCAGCCATGAAATGCGCGCATCGGCGACCGCGCGCGGCACGCGAAATTCGTGATTTCCCATTTGCAAGAAATTGGGTAAGCTGACCTTATAAACGAAGGCAGCGAAGACTGCCGCAAAAACGAGAGCAGAGGCAGCTATGAGCAGACAGCTTCGCGCGCTCCTTCTTTTGGTGCTGGTCGCGGCCTGCGGGCGCGGTGGCGGCTATGGGGAATCTCCCCGCCAGATGGAGGATGCTTGCGCAATCTTGCGGGAACGTCCCGAATACAGACGCGCCTTCCGTGCCGCCGAGCGGCGCTGGGGCGTACCCACCCATGTCCAGATGGCGACCATCTACCAGGAGAGCAAGTTCGTCTCGGACGCGCGCACTCCGTACCGCTATACGCTGGGCGTGATTCCGATGGGCCGGCAAAGCTCGGCCTTCGGGTATAGCCAGGCGCTGGATGGCACCTGGGATGAATATGTCGCCGAATCCGGCTCGCGCCGGGCGCGGCGGGACAATATCCATGACGCGACCGATTTCATGGGCTGGTACATGTCCAAATCGCGGGCGTCGCTGAATATCCCGATGTATGACGCCCGCAATCACTACCTTGCCTATCACGAGGGCCGCACGGGATATTCGCGCGGCACCTACAACAACAAGGCGTGGCTGGTCCGCGTCGCCGGCACGGTCGAGCAGCGCGCGGCGCGCTACCAGGCCCAGTTGCAGCGCTGCAACTGACGGCATAAGCCGTGATCAGGCGAAGAAAGGGCGACGCATTGCGCCGCCCTTTTTGGTCGGGGCGAAACCGCCTCAGCGGTCTCCCGTGCTGCCCGTGCCGATGCCCGGAATGACGAAGCTGTCATTGCCGATGCTGACGCCCGTGGTCAGATCACCCAAAATGACGGTCGTGCGGCTGCCGCCGGAATCGTTGATCACCCATTGGCGCAACTCGGTCGGGTTGGCGGTGAACACCAGATCTATGCTGCCATAGTCCGGGTTTTCGGGATCCTGCGCGCGCACGGTTGTCGTGTTTCCATCGCTGCTATGGCCCGTGACCATACGCGCGCGGGTCAGATCCACGTTGCGCGCAAGGATGATCGACAGGGGCGTGCGGTTCAATGGATAGCCCTGCGGGCCCTCGTTCGACTTGCCGTCGATGATGCCCACCGTGTCGCCATCGGCGACCACCAGCATGTCCTCGGGGGGCTTGTACTCGAACCGCACGCGGCCCGGGCGCTTGATCAGGATGCGGCCCTCGCTGATGGTGCCGTCATCGTTGATCTGGGTAAATGCGCCGCTGGCCGTCTGAAAGCTGTTCAGATAGCGCGACAGTTCGGTCAGCGGCAGCTTCTCGGCCGCTGCGGGCAGCGCGGTTGCGAGGATCAGCGCCATGGCGGCGGCGATATAGCGTAATGGATACATGGCGTAGCCCCTGTCCTTGGGAGTTTCAGTGTCGCTTGTCGCAGGTTTCGCGGTGATATGCGATAACATCCCCGTCATCCCCCGGCCCCGCTGCCCGCAAGAAACCAGTATACCGCGACCGAGGCCATGGCCGCCCCCGCAAAGCCCAGCAGCATGAGCAATCCGTCGCGCACCGTCATCGCGAGCCCCAGAAAGGCGATGGACAGCATCGGCACCGAACTCGCCCATGGAATCAGTTCCAGGGGCGGCACGGTAAGACAAAGGCCCAGAATGACGATGCCGGCGAGACGCGCGGCAACCGGTCCGGCCAGAGGGTCCAGCCGCCTGCCGAAATGCCGGTCCATCCATTCCGCAAGTCCGCGCAGCGATGAGACGGCATTGCGCACTTTTTGCGCACTGACCGAACGATTCTCAATGAAGCCGGGCAGCCAGGCATGTTTGCGGCCCATAACCAGCTGAATGGCAAAGACCCCGCAGATCGACGCGATGATGGTGGGCACGCCGGGAATGGCGCCGATAGGGGTTTCCTCAAACAGCGCAGGCACGAACATTAGCGGGCCAAAACCGCGCCCGCCGATCGCCTCGGTCACGTCCCCGATCGAGACGTCCTCTTTGCCGTCCTGCTCCGCCAAGTCGCGGATATTGTCGAGGACATCCTCGACCGCACTGGTTTTTCGCGCTGCTGCCATGCTGACCCCTCAAGCTTGTCGATCAACGCGGCGTGCATCAGTGCAGTTCCGGTCAGTGCGGGGCCCGGATGGGGCTCCGCTTATTGCTCGGGCACGAGGATCTCGCGCTTGCCCACGTGGTTCGCGGCCGAGACCACGCCCTGATCCTCCATCTGCTCGACAAGGCGCGCGGCCTTGTTATAGCCGATGGCGAGCTTGCGCTGGATATAGGAGGTCGAGCATTTGCGATCGGTGATCGCAATCTGCACCGCCTGATCGTAAAGCGCGTCCTCGCCATCCGTATTGCCCCCGGTCGAGAGGCCCAGAACGGCGTCGATATTGCTCGCCTTGTCCTCATCCGGGCCTTCAAGCACGCTGCCGACATAGACGGGCGGGCCTTGGCTCTTGAGGTGGTTGACGACATCCTCGACCTCTTCGTCCGAAACGAAGGGGCCATGGCAGCGGGTGATCTTGGCGCCCCCGGCCATGTAGAGCATGTCGCCCATGCCCAGAAGCTGCTCGGCGCCCATCTCGCCCAGGATGGTGCGGCTGTCGATCTTGGACGTCACCTGGAAGCTGATGCGCGTTGGAAAGTTCGCCTTGATCGTGCCGGTGATGACATCGACCGAGGGGCGCTGCGTGGCCATGATGATATGGATGCCGCTCGCCCGCGCCATCTGCGCAAGGCGCTGAATGCAGGCCTCGATCTCCTTGCCGGCAACCATCATCAGGTCGGCCATCTCGTCGACGATCACAACGATATAGGGCATCTTCTCGGGCGCGAATTTTTCCGTCTCGAAGACAGGTTCGCCGGTCTCGTCATCGAATCCCGTCTGTACCGTGCGGCTGAACATCTCGCCCTTGGCCAGCGCATCAGCCACGCGGGAGTTGTAGCCGTCGATGTTGCGCACGCCCATCTTGGACATCTTGCGATAGCGCTCTTCCATCTCGGCGACGGTCCATTTCAGCGCCACGACCGCCTTTTTCGGGTCCGTCACGACAGGGCTCAGCAGGTGCGGAATGCCGTCATAGACGCTGAGTTCCAGCATCTTGGGGTCGATCATGATCATCCGGCAGTCATCCGGCGTCAGCTTGTATAAGAGCGACAGGATCATCGTGTTGATCGCCACCGACTTGCCCGAACCCGTGGTGCCCGCGATCAGAAGGTGGGGCATCTTGGCCAGGTTCGCGATCATCGCGTCGCCGCCGATATCCTTGCCCAGGGCCAGCGGCAGCTTGTGATTGCCATCGCCGAAATCGCGGTTCGACAGGATCTCGCGCAGGCTGACCATCTCGCGGTTGTCGTTGGGCAACTCGATCCCGATCACCGTGCGTCCGGGCACGGTCGAGACGCGCGCCGAGAGCGCAGACATGGAGCGCGCGATATCGTCCGAAAGGCCGATGACCCGGCTTGCCTTGAGACCCGGCGCAGGCTCCAGTTCATACATGGTCACGACGGGGCCCGGACGGACTGAAACAATCTCACCCTTCACGCCGTAATCGTCCAGAACGACCTCCAGCATCCGCGCGTTTTCCTCCAACGCCTCGTCGCTGAGGTGATAGCGCGTGATGGTATCCGGGCTCGACAGCAGGCTGAGCGGGGGCAGTTCGTATTCGACGCCGGGCGCCTCTTCGAATTGGAGGGCGGGCTGTGCCTCGGCCACGGCGCGGGCTGACGGCGCGGGCGCCTTGCGCTGAAGGTGCTGAACCACCTTGCGCGGCTCGGGCGCCTGTGCACGCGGGGCAGGCTGCGGCGTGGCGGGCGCGCTGTCATCGAGGATCACGGCCTCGTCCATATCGTCCGCGCTATAGGCATCATCGAGCGTGTCATGGTGCGGCTGAGGCTCCGGCGCGCGGGGGGGCGCGATCTCTGCGCGGGACGCAGTCAGGCGAGGCTCAGGCGGCAGCGCGGCGGCGCCCGCCGTCAGCGGCGGCTCGGGCGGCAGGTAACCGGGCCGCGACGTGTCCAGAACCAGCGGCGTCGGCCCGCGGCGCCCACCGCGCGCGATGGCGGCGGCAGCCGCCTGCTGAATCGGGGCGGCGGGGCCGGAGCGCACGCGCGACTTGATGATATCGGCGATCTTTTCCTTGATACGGTCCTCGCCCGGCATGGCGTAATCGCCCGCGACAGACTGCGGCTCGACCAACTCGGGGGTCGGCATCGCCTCGGGCTTGCGCGCCAGCGGGTTGATCCGGCCCAGAAGCCCGCCCTGCTTTTCAGGCGCGCGCGGCGTCGCGCGCTGCGGCGCATGAAGCGATTGTCCCGGTGCGCTCTGCGCGTAGAGGGGCGGCTCGGCGGCCTCGTCGTAGACCTTGGCATGGGCGCTGCGGCTGACGCGCGGCGCTTCCTCGGCGGCCTCGGCCATGGCAGGCTCGGCCCGGCGCGCCTGCGCCGAGGCGCGCGCGTGCCGCGCCGCACCCGCAGCCCCCGCCGCACCGCGCGTGGCAAGGCCGACCAAGGCCGAATAGGCCATGACGACGCCCAAAATCATCCAGCGCAGACCGCGCCGGATCTCGCTGCGCTCGAACCCGGTGACGAAGGCGCCCAATGCCAGCATGACACCGCCCAGAACAAGCGACAGCAGCTTGAGCCCCGCAGCCGCCCCGATGGGCAGGATACCCAGCGCCGCACCCATGACGGTGTCGCCAAAAATTCCGCCAAGCCCAAAGCTGTGGCTGGCATACCATTCGGCGCCCGGTGTCAGCGACGCGGCATAAAGCGACAAGACCGCGACCCAGATTGGCGCAAAGATGATGCGGGCCATCACCCGCTCCTGCCCGCGATGCAGCACGAAACGCACGCCCCAGGCTGCCAGCACGACCGCGACACCCCAGCCGCCAAGGCCAACCACCATGAAAAGCGTGGCCGCGATGGTCGCGCCGGTCTGGCCCATCCAGTTCTGCACCGGCGTGTCCACCGCCGACAGCCAACTGGGATCGTCGGGGCTGTAGGAGGCGAACATCATAGCGGCCAGAACCGCCACACCCAGAAGGCCGAGGCCCAGCAGTTCCTTGCCGCGTTTCTCGATGGCCAGCGCCATGTTGCTGTCCAGAAGAGGATCGCGCCCGCGTGTCTGATATGCCATTTCGTCCCTCGTCCTTACGCCCTGCAGGTGCCGCGCGATGCGCCGCCCTGCCCGGCCCCAAGCGCGCATGCGCGCGCGGCCCGGCTGATTTCATCTTTGACCTGAGGAAAGGGAATTCGCGCCAGCGCGCGCCCGGCTTGCGCGCCCGCCGCATGGCAAAGGCGCACCACATAAGGGGCCGCAAGGTTCGAAAACCGCTCGGAATACATGTCTACTGCCTCAGGTTCGGGATCGTTTTCGCCCCGTATCCTTCAAAACTACGCGCTCTGCCCGCGTCCGTCCAGCGAAACCATATTCGCAGCCGCGCGATTGTGGTATTTTTGGCAAGGATGGCATTTTCTTGGGGAAAATATCCAATTCCAACGGCTTAGCCCAGCGCCGCCTCCGCCGCTTTGGCGACACGCAGCAGGCGCTCCTCGCCCATTGCCGCGCCGCACAGCATGATCCCGCAACTGGGCACGCCCGTCGGCAAGGTGATGGCTGCGACGCCCATCAGGTTGCCTACGCGGGTGTTGCGCAGGGTCAGAAGGTTCTCGGTGACATAGTAGTCGCCGTCGTCCATCAGGCGCGCGGCATCGGGCGGCAGGTTGGGCGCGCTCGGCATCAGCACGGCGTCATAGCCGGCCACACGCTCGGCCCAGATGGCCCGATAGGCGTCCAGCCGCTGCCAGGCGGCAACGAATTGCGGCGCGGTCACATCGCGCCCGCTTCTGAACCTGTCGCGAATGGGGCCGAACATCTTGTCCGGATCCGCCTCGATCACGTCGCCCCAGGTGCCATAGGCCTCGGCCGAGAAAAGCGTGGCCGAAAGGTCCATCGCCTCGTCCACCTCGGGCATTGTAAGCGGCGTCAGCGTGGCGCCCGCGGCCTCGAGGCGCTGGCAGGCCTCTGCGTAAGCGCGCGCAGGCGCGTCGCGCAGACCCTCCATCACCGTACTTTGCAGCGTGGCAAAGCGCATGCCCGTGAGCGAGGCGCCGTGCAGATCTACGGGCGTGCGACCCTCCAGCACTGCGAGCAGCAGCGCCGCATCCTCGACGCTGCGCGTCAACGGCCCGACCGTGTCAAAACGTGCGGCAAGAGGAACCGTGCCTTTGCACGAGACGCGCCCGGCCGTGGTTTTCAGGCCCACCAGATCGTTCCAAGCCGCAGGCACCCGCACCGAGCCGCCCGTGTCACTGCCGATCCCGGCCGCGGCCAGCCCATGCGCCACGCTGGCCGCCGCGCCCGAGGACGAGCCGCCCGCGACCGCCTCTGGGTCATTCACGCAAGGCGGCGTGGCGGTCATCGGGTTGAGGCCGAGGCCCGAAAAGGCCAGCTCGCTCATATGCGTTTTGCCCAGGCAGACGAGGCCGGCTGCTGTGGCATTGGCCAGCACCTCAGCGTCACGCTCCGGCACGCGGCCCTCCAGCAGGCGGCTACCCGCCTGCGTCACGGTGCCAGCGCTGTCAAAAAGATCCTTCCAGCTGATCGGCACGCCATCGAGCAGACCGCGCCGCTGGCCCTCTCTGGCGCGGGTGGCGGCGGCCTGCGCCTCGGCGCGGGCGCGGGCTTCGGTGACTGCGGAATAGATGCGCGGCGCGGCGGGATGCGCGGCAATCGCCTCCAGAAATGCCTCGGTCAGATCGACCGCATCAATGCGGCCCGCGCCGATCGCGCGGCCCAGATCCGCCGCGCTCATGATTAGCCAGTCCTGCATCGCCCGTCTCCGCCTGAAACATTTGAAATCGGACAGACCGTAGCGGCAGGGTAGCGCATGGACAATCCCGCATTCGCGGCCATATTGAGGGCCATGAAAATGGATAGTGATATCGTGATCGTCGGCGGCGGCCTGGGTGGCCCCGCCTTGGCATTGGCCTTGGCGCAGCAGGGGGTGGGCGTGACCGTCGTCGACGCCCTGCCCCGCCCGGACCGTGCGGACAGCGATTTTGACGGGCGCGCCTATGCGCTGGCGATGGCGTCGGTGCGCCTGCTGCGCCGTCTGGGTGTCTGGGCCAGGATCGAGGACCGCACCCAACCGATGCTGGAAATCAAGGTCAGTGATGGGCGCGCGGGCGCCGGGCCGCTCACGCCCTTCGCGCTGCATTTCGACCATGTCGAGCTGGAGGAAGGCCCAATGGGCCATATGTGCGAGGACCGCGTCCTGCGCCCTGCCCTGCTGGATGCGATGGACGCCGAGGGCCGCATCACCACGATTTCCGGCGATGCTGTCACCGCGCAACAGGTGGACAGCACCGGCGCGACACTGACGCTTGCCTCGGGCCGCAGCCTGCGCACGCGGCTCATTGTCGGGGCGGACGGGCGCGCCTCGGGTACCGCGCAGCGGGCGGGTATCACGCGCACCGGCTGGGGATATGGGCAAACCGCGCTGGTTTGCGCCGTCGCACACGAGTTGCCGCATCACGGCATTGCGCATCAGTTCTTCATGCCGCCCGGCCCGCTGGCCATCCTGCCTCTGCCCGGCAATGTGTCGTCCATCGTGTGGAGCGAGAGCGCGCGCACCGCCGCCGCCTTTGCCGCGCTGGATGACGAGGATTTTCTGGCCGTGCTGCGCCCCCGGTTCGGCGATTTTCTGGGCGATATCTCGATCAAGGGCAAGCGATACACCTATCCTCTGGGCCTGAGCCTGGCGAACAGCCTGATCGCGCCGCGCCTTGCGCTGGTGGGCGATGCGGCGCACGGGATGCATCCCATCGCCGGACAGGGTCTGAACGCCGGGCTGCGCGACGTGGCCGCCCTGGCCCAGGTTCTGGGCGAGGCCCGCGCGCGGGGCGAGGATATCGCCGATGCGGGCGTGCTGGAGCGCTATCAGCGCTGGCGCAGGTTCGATATCGCGGCGCTGGCGGCAACGACCGATTTCAGCAACCGGCTCTTTTCCAACGACAATCCTCTGCTGCGCGGTCTACGCGATCTGGGCATGGGCGCCATTCAGGCCGTCGCCCCACTGCGCCGCGCGATGATGCGCGAAGCGGCGGGACTGACGGGCGATCTGCCCGAGCTGATGCGATAGCCGCGAGGCGCGCGCACCCGTCAGGCGTCACTCCCAATCCTTGAGCGCATCCTCGTCTTCCTCGCGCGCCGCCACCCATGCGGCATCGCCCCCGGCCACTTCCTTCTTCCAAAAAGGTGCGCGGGATTTGAGGTAGTCCATCAGGTACATTGCCGCCTCGAATGCATCTTTACGGTGCTTTGAGGCGGTGGCGACCATCATGATCATGTCATCGGGGCTCAGCCTGCCATAGCGGTGGATGATCAGGCTATCGCCCAGATCCCAGCGCGCATGCGCCTTTTCGGCAATCTCCTGCAGGGCCTTTTCCGTCATGCCGGGATAATGCTCGATCTGCATGTGATCGAGGTCGCCGTCCAGATCGCGCACGATGCCGGTAAACGTGACGACGGCGCCCATGCGGCTCTGGCGCGCGGCGAAGGCATTGGCCTCGGCCCCGAAATCAAACGCCGCCTCCTGCACACGCACATCCATGCGGATCAGCCCCCGGTCATTGGCGGAAAGAACGCGACCTCGCGCGCGCCTGCCAGCGATGTATCCCATCCGGCCAGTTCCTGATCGACGGCGACCCGCAAGGCGGCCAGATCGCTGAATGCCATGTCGTACCGCGCCTCGCGCCCGCGTAACTCATCCACCAAATCCTGCACTGTCGCAGCATCCGTTGTCAGCGTCTCGCGCGGCAGGCCGATCCGCTCGCGGACCCATGCGAAATATAGCACATCCATCAGCGATCATCCTTCAGATAGGGCAATGCCTTGACCATGTAGTCCCAGCCGGTCATCAGCGTCAGCGCCGCAGCCAGCCACAGCAGGACAACACCGCACCACCATGTGATCATGGCTGCGTAATAATTCCAGACCAGCCCGACCTCATCAGCGACGCGGCCCGCCATGATATCGTCGACCATGGCCGTATCCATGCCCCGCGTCCGGTCGAGGATATTATGCTCGAACACCCCGGTCGAGAAGAGCACGGCGATGGCAACCATCTGCAATGTCGTCTTCCACTTGGCCAGCTTCGTAACCTTCAGAAGGCCCGCTGTATCACCCAGAAACTCGCGCAGGCCCGAAACGAACACCTCGCGAAACATGATGACCGTCGCGGGGAGCAGGAACCACGCATTCATCCCGGAAAAACCGGTGATGACCATCAGCGCGATGACCACCATCGCCTTGTCCGCGATGGGATCCAGCATCGCGCCCAGCCGCGTCTCCTGCTTCCATGAGCGCGCCAGATAGCCATCGAACCAGTCGGTAATCGCGGCGGTGACAAAGAGCAGCAAGGCGAACCAATCCGCATATGGGCGCGTGAAATAGAGAAACATGACCGCCACGCCGGGGGCAGCCAAGAGACGCAACAGCGTCAGCAGATTTGGGATCGTCCATGTCATGGCCTATCTCTACCCCGCCAGCCGCACCTGCGAAAGCCCCGCTTTGGCAACCGGGCGGCTGTTTTCCGCACGGAAACAGCTCGGAAAATTTGAATTTTCCGGCGCTCAGCCCTTGTCGTGGAAATAGTCATAAACCTTTTGCGCCAGCGCCTCGCTGACACCGTCCACCGCCTTGAGATCGGCAAGGTTGGCGCGGCTCACGGCCTTGGCACTGCCGAAATGCGACAGAAGCGCGCGCTTGCGCGCGGCCCCCACGCCCGGCACATCGTCGAGCGGCGTGGCGCTGACCGCCTTGGAGCGTTTCGCGCGGTGCGTGCCGATGGCAAAGCGGTGCGCCTCGTCGCGCAGGCGCTGGATGAAGTACAGCACCGGGTCATTGCGCGGCAGGGCGATAGGGCGCTGGCCGGTGCGGTGGAACTCCTCCTTGCCCAGATCGCGGTCGATCCCCTTGGCGACGCCGACCATGGGAATGTCGCTGACGCCCATCTCGTCCATGATGGCCCGCACGGCGCTGACCTGCCCGGCCCCGCCGTCGATCAGCAACAGGCCCGGCCAAGTGCCCTTGGTGCGATCGGGATCCTCTTTCAGCAGGCGTTTGAAGCGGCGTTGCAGCACCTCTTTCATCATGCCGAAATCGTCGCCGGGGGTCAGGTCGTCGCCGCGGATGTTGAACTTGCGATACTGGTTCTTCAGCATCCCCTCGGGGCCTGCGACGATCATCGCGCCGACGGCATGGGCGCCCTGGATGTGACTGTTGTCATAGACCTCGATCCGCTCGGGCGGGGCATCCAGCCCGAAGGCATCGGCGACACCGCGCAAGAGCCTGGCCTGGGTCGCGCTCTCGGCCATCTTGCGGGCCAGGCTTTCGCGCGCGTTGCGCAGGGCGGACTCGACCAGTTCGGCCTTCTCGCCCCGTTGGGGCACCGTCAGCGTCACCTTGCGGCCCAGCTTGCCACTGAGCGCCTCGGCCATGAGATCCGGGCTTTCGATTTCGTTCGACAGGATCAGCTGGCGGGGCGGCTCCTTGGTGTCGTAGAACTGGCCGATGAAGGCCTCCAGCACCTCGGGCGCCTCCACATCCGCGCCGACGCGGGGGTAGAAGTCGCGGTTGCCCCAATTCTGTCCCGCGCGGATGAAAAACACCTGCACGCAGGCCTGCCCGTTCTCCAGATGCAGCGCAATGATGTCGGCCTCGTCGACCGAGCGCGGGTTGATGCCCTGCGCGGTCTGCACCTGCGTCATCGCCTTGATCCGGTCGCGGAGGGCGGCCGCGCGCTCGAATTCCATCGCCTCGCTGGCCTCGGCCATCTGCGCGGCAAGCTTCTCCTGAATCTCGGTGGATTTGCCGCTGAGATAGCGTTCGGCATCGCTGACCTGCGCCGCATACTCGGCCTTGGAGATATAGCCGACACAGGGCGCGGTGCAGCGCTTGATCTGGTATTGCAGGCAGGGCCGCGTGCGGGTCTCGAACATCGAGTCGCTGCAATTGCGCAGCTGGAACACGCGCTGAAGTTGCGCGAGCGTGCGGTTGACTGCGCCCGCGCTGGCGAAGGGGCCGTAATAGGCCCCCTTCTCGCGCTTGGCGCCGCGGTGCTTCTTGATCATCGGGTAGTCGTGCGACTTGGTGACGAGGATGTTCGGAAAACTTTTGTCGTCGCGCAGCAGCACATTATATTTCGGCTTGAGCTGCTTGATCAGGTTCTGCTCCAGAAGCAGCGCCTCGGTCTCTGTCGCCGTGGTCAAGAACATCATCGACGCGGTGGCGTCGATCATCCGCATGATGCGCCCCGTATGCCCCGTGGGCCGCGCATAGCTGCTGACCCGCGCCTTGAGGTTGCGCGCCTTTCCCACGTAGAGAACGCGCGCCTGCGCATCCAGCATCCGGTAGACGCCGGGCGACGCATCCAGAGTGCGCAGGTAGGATTGGATCACCTTGTGGCCGGTGGGCACAGCGGCTGTTTGCGGGGTCTGGTCGGTCATGGGTCTATAGATATGATTCTGCCGTCTGGCTGCAATCTTGGAAGGGCGCGCACAAGGGGAATCCTTTCCACCATTTCTGTGGATAACTCTGCGGGTAACATTCTTGCATACTCGAATTTCCCTTTAGCACCGCGGGCTTCGCCGATTTGCCTGTTTTTTGGGCATGCACACAAGCGACTGATATCACTGTGGATTTTTTACGCTGCAGCGCAATATACTGAAAACGCTAGGCTTTTTGTAACGGTTTCGTGACCGTCACTTCCGCGGTGCAAAACTTTTGCCGGCGGCGCTGCGAAACGGCTCTATTCGACGCCCAGAACATCGGGTGTCTGCCAGCACAGATGTTGCCCGCCATCGATGCACAGAAGCTGCCCGGTGACCGCAGGCGCGTTCAGGAAGTAGCTGAGCGCCCCGGTGATGTCCGAGCTGTTCGCCCCCCGTTCCAGTACCGTCGCGGCGCGCTGGGATGCGAAATGCTCCCGGCTCTGGCGGGCGGCGCGTAGGGTAGGTCCGGGGCCGATACCGTTGACCCGCACGCGCGGAGCCAGCGCCTGCGCCGCGGTCTGTGTAAATGCCCAAAGCCCCATCTTGGCCAGCGTGTAGGTCATGAATTCGGGCGTCAGCTTGCGCACGCGCTGGTCGATCATGTTGACGACAAGACCCTGCGCCATTGGCTCGCCATTTTCATCGTTCAGCGGGTCCGGCACCTGATCGGCCAAGGCCTGCGTCAGCACGAAGGGCGCACGCAGGTTGCTTTCGAAATGGCGATCCCAGCTATCGCGCGTGGCACTGGCAAGGGTGTCGTGATCAAAGATCGAGGCGGAGTTGACCAGCACGGTCATCGGCCCGCCCAGCGCCTCGGCGGCGTTCGGAATCAGGGGCGTCACCTCATCCTCGGCCAGCAGATCGGCCCTGAGGGTGACGGCCTTGCGGCCCAGATCGCGGATCTCGACTGCAACCGTCTCGGCCTCATCTTGCGAGCTGTGGTAATGGATGGCCACGTCATGGCCCTGCTGCGCCAGCTCGATCGCCATCGCGCGGCCCAGCCTTTTGCCTGCCCCGGTTACCAATGCGCGACCCATGCCAGCCCCCTGTTCTGTCAAAACAATACGATGGTGACATAGGCCAGATATGCCGCCGTCAAGAGAACGCCCCAGACGCGGCCGATATCCACCCGAAAGAAGACGAAGGGGATCAGCGCCAGCGACGCGGCCAGCATCACCCACAGATCAAAGGTCAGGAATTCGCGGCCCACCGGGATGGGCCCGATCAGCGAGGTAATGCCAATGATGGCCAGCAGGTTGAACATGTTCGACCCGATCACATTGCCGAGCGCCACATCCGCCTGCTTGCGCAGCGCGGCCATGACAGTGGTCGCAAGCTCGGGCAGCGATGTGCCCAGGGCCACCAGCGTCAGGCCGATCACGCTGTCACTGACGCCATACTGCCGTGCAATGATCGACGCGTTATCAACCAGAAGGCTGGCGCCCAGCGGCAGACCGACGAGGCCCAGAACCAGAAACACCGCGATGCGCCACCACGGCATGTCGGGATCCGCGCCTTCGACTTCCTCCTCCACGGGGCCCGACCGCTCGGCCCGCCGGTGGCGGGTCGCATCGCGCGCCGCATCGAACAGCATGTAGGCCAGCGCCGCCAACAGGATCAGGCCGGACCAGAAGGTGAAGATGCCGAAAAACGCCAGCGCTATGAACAGCACCGATGCGATCAACATGAAGATATAGGTCTTGCGCGTCTCGCAGCCGCTAGTGTGCAGCACCGAGAGGATCGCAGGAATGCCCAGAACCAGAAGGACATTGGCCGTGTTCGAGCCAACGACATTGCCCAGCGCCAGCCCCGGCATACCCGTGAGCACGGCATCGATCGAAATCAGAAGCTCGGGCGCCGAGGTGCCGAAGGCGACGATGGTCAGGCTGACGATCAGCGCCGGTATGCCCACCCGCAGGCTGAGATTGACCGCGCCCTTGACCAGCGCATCCCCCGCCAGCAGCAGAATAACCAGACCGAGGCTCGCGAGCGCCCAGACCATCACTTGCCAATCCCCTTCTGGCAGGAGCATGGCCCCTTGCCGATCCTGAATTTACCGCATTTCGGGCATTTTGCCGCCGCCAGCCGTTTCTGTCCGGGAAAACGCAGTTTTCCGAACATGGCCAGAACGACCATGCCGACAAGGAAAAGTGAGACGATCTTGACGATCACGGGCTACAGCCCAAAGCGCGCGTAGTGACTGCGCTCCTCAACGGCGGCGATGGCATCCTCAGCCAGGGTTGCGCCAAAGCGGCCAAAGAGGCCCTTCTTCAGGCCATAGCGCATCAGGCGCACGTCATTGCCGTACAGCTCTTTCAGCTTGGGCATCATATGCGCCTCGCCATCGACCAATCCCAGCTTGGTTGCGCGGCGGCCCAGCCAGAACTCGCCTGTGAAGATATCCGCGTTGTCGGCCAGTTTGTTCCCACGCCGCTCCTTGACGTAGTCGATGAAACCGCTGTGCAGATCCTCCAGAATGTCCTTCAACCGCGCGACATCCTCTTCCTTTTGGGGCAGGAACGGATCCAGCGTCGATTTCGACTTGCCCGAGGTATGCACGCGCCGCTCGATCCCCTGACGCGCGAGGAAGACCGGCGCGCCGAAACCGGCCGAGATCACCCCGATGGACCCGACGATCGAGCCGAAATCGACCCAGATGTCGTCCGCCGCCGCCGCCAGCCAATAGCCGCCCGATGCCGCCACATCCTCGACAAAGGCATGGACGGGCACTTTTTTTCCCTCGGCCAGACGGCGGATGCGCGCGGCGATCAGCGAGGACTGCACCGGCGAGCCGCCGGGCGAGTTGATGATTAGGGCGACGGCCTTCGGCTTGCCCCGCTTGAACGCCTTTTCCAGAATGGGCGCCAGCGCCTCATCATTCAGGGCCATGCGGCTGGTGCCGATGGTGCCTTTCAGCCGGACGACCGCGACGCGCGGGCGGGACTTGAGGAAAGGTAGACGGGATTTGAGCGTGGACCAATTTGTCATTCCGGGGATGTATAATCCCCAAGGGTCCGAGACAAGGCAGCCGCGCCAGATCGCGCGCTCCTGTGATGAAAAAGGTAGGGCAAACCGCTCAGGATTTTATCCGGTAGCCGGTCTTGAAGATCCACCAGACGATCCCCAAGCAGATGCCGGTAAAGGCAGCGATGGCCAGCAGAGACCAGCCCACGCTGACATCCGCAACGCCAAAGAATGACCAGCGGAAGCCCGAGACGAGGTAGACGACCGGGTTGAACAGCGCGACGGTCTGCCAGCTTTCGGGCAGCATCGAGATGGAATAGAACGCACCCCCAAGGAAAATCAGCGGCGTGATGACCAGCAGCGGGATCAGTTGCAGCTGCTGGAAATTCTCGGCCCAGATGCCGATGATGAAGCCGAAAAGGCTGAAGCTGATGCAGGTCAGGAAGAGGAAAGCCAGCATCGCCCAGGGGTGCAGCACCTGGATTTCCACAAAGAAGCCCGCCGTGACCAAGATCACGATGCCGATGATCAGCGATTTCGTCGCCGCCGCGCCGACATAGCCCAGCACGATCTCGAGGAAGTTCACCGGAGCCGACAGCAGCTCGAAGATGGTGCCGATGAATTTCGGGAAATAGATGCCGAAGGACGCGTTGCTGATCGACTGGGTCATCACGCTCAGCATGATGAGGCCGGGCACGATGAAGGCGCCATAGCTTACGCCCTCAACCTCGTCGATGCGGCTGCCGATGGCCGCGCCAAAAACCACGAAATAGAGCGAGGTAGAAATGACAGGGGACAGCAGACTCTCCATCAGGGTGCGGAAAAAGCGCTTCATCTCGTAAAGGTAGATCGCCCAGATTGCCGGCAGGTTCATGCCTCGCCCTCCTTGATGAGACCTACGAAGATTTCCTCGAGGCTGCTTTGCGTGGTCTGAATGTCGCGCAGCGCCAGACCCTCGGCCGCGATGGCCTGCAGGAGGCGGGTGATGCCCGTGCGCTCGCCCCCGGCCTCGTAGGTATAGCTCAGCGATTGGCCATCCTCGGCCAGCGCCAGATCATACTCGGCCAGAGCGGCCGGGACCGCGTCCAGTTTCTGCATCAGGTCGATCCGTAGCGTCTTCTGGCCCATGCGCGCCATCAGGTCGGCGGTGGGTTCAACCAGCAGGATCTGGCCCTTGTTGATTACGGCGATGCGGTCGGCAATCGCTTCGGCCTCTTCGATGTAATGGGTGGTGAGGATGATGGTGACGCCGGACTTGCGCAGGTCCTCGACGATCTCCCACATGTCGCGGCGCAGCTCGACGTCGACGCCTGCCGTCGGCTCGTCAAGGAAGAGAACGCGCGGCTCGTGACAAAGCGCCTTGGCGATCAGCACGCGGCGCTTCATCCCGCCCGACAGCTCGCGGATGCGGGAGTTGCGCTTGTCCCACAGGCTGAGCTGGCGCAGGATTCGCTCGATCAGCGCGTCGTCGCGCCCCTTGCCGAAAAGCCCGCGTGAGAAGCGGACGGTGTTGATGACCTTCTCGAACGGCTCCAGCGCGATTTCCTGCGGCACCAGGCCGATCATCGCGCGCGCCTTGCGATAGCCGGTGACCACATCATGCCCGCCCACCAGGGCATGGCCGCTGGTCGGCGTGACGATGCCGCACAGCGCCGAGATCAGCGTCGTCTTGCCCGCGCCGTTAGGGCCAAGCAGCGCGATGATCTCGCCCTCCTCGATCTGGAGCGAGACGCCCCCGAGCGCGGTAAAGCCCCCGTCATAGACCTTGCCCATGTTCTGCACGTCGACGATGGCCGTCATGCCCGCCCCCTCTGTCTGATCGCTGCGAACCTAGACTATTCGGGCGCGGAGGCAATCGCGCATGCGCCAAGGGCCATGTCTGTACCGGCGCACAAACCTGCGCGCAGGCTTGCGGGAACGCCCGGCCCTTGTATGCTGCGCCAAACGAAGGGGCAGGACGAATGAGCGATCCGAAGATCATAATCGTGGGCGCCGGTGCGGCCGGTATCGGCGCAGCACTGGAATGTGCGGCGCGCGGCATACCCTATCTGGTTCTGGAGGCATCGGACCGCGTGGGCGGGCGGGCCTACACGGCGGCAGCGGGCCTGCCGACGCCCTGGGATCACGGCTGTCACTGGCTGCATTGCGCGGACGTCAATCCGCTGGTTGAGTGGGCCGACAAGCTGGGGGCGAGGTATTCGCGGCAGGGCGATCTGGGCTCAAACGTCTCCGTGTGGGATGATGGCGCGCTACAAAGTGCAGAGACGACAGCGCTTTGCAGTGCCGCGATCACCCGCGCCTTCGACGCGGTCGAGACCGCCGGCCGCGATGTGCCGATCCCCGAGGTTCTGCCCGATGCAAGCCGTTGGACACCCACCGTGCGCCTGATCCTCGCGCTGATGGCGGGCGACGATGCCGAGGGCGTATCCGCCGAGGCCTATGCTGATTATGACGATACCGACCACAACTGGCCTGTTCTGTCTGGCTACGGCACGCTTGTCACGGCGATGGCCAAGGGTCTGAATATCCACACAGGCACGCCCGTCCGCGCCATTCACCAGCGCCCCGATGGGGCGACCGTGGTCACAAACGAGGGCGATCTGGAGGCCGCGGGCGTGATCGTCACCGCCTCGACCAACGTCTTGGCGCGCGGGGGCATCCATTTCAGCGACGGGCCCGCCGCCGATCTGGCCTTCGCGCTGGACCGCGTGCCCTGCGGCGTCTACGAGAAGGTCGCCTTCGCCATGGATGCGCTGCCCCAAGAGCTGGCACAGACACGCTTTCTGACCGTCCAGCAGGGCGGGCACGACATGGCAACGAATTTTCAGATCGTGCCGGGCGAGGCGCCGATGATGCTGTGCCACATGGCCGGAGCGGAGGCGCATGCGCTGGTGATGGCAGGGCCGGACGCGATGATCGACTACGCGCGCGGCGCGCTGATACAGGCCTTTGGTGCGCAGATCGAAAGCCGCATCACCGGCAGCGCCACGACGAACTGGACCAATGATCCGCTCGTCCTTGGCTCCTACTCGCATGCGCGGCCCGGATCGGCAGCGTTCCGGCGCGAGATGATCACTCGCGACACCGGCCGCGTCGCCTTCGCGGGCGAGGCGTTTTCGCCGCAATGGCAGGCCACGGCGCATGGCGCCTATGCCAGTGGGCGGGATGTGGCCGCGCAGATGGCATCCAAGATCAGCTGATCAGCTTTTTCAGCCAGCCCTTCTTTTCGGCCTCGGGGGCCTCGTCCTCTTCCTTCGGGCCCTCAATGACTTCCTCGAGGCGGGAAAAGAACTGATCGGCCATCTTCTTGGCAAAGCCGTCGACGATGCGGCTGCCCAGCTGAGCCAGCTTGCCGCCCACCTTGGCCTCGACATCGTAGCTGAGCGTGGTGACGCCGTCCGCCTCGTCAAGACGCACATCAGCGCTGCCCTTGGCAAAACCGGCGGCGCCGCCCTTGCCCTCGCCCGTCAGGGTCAGGCTCTCGTGCTCTACCAAGTTGCTAACGGTGACATGGCCGCGAAACGTGGCCTTCACGGGGCCGACCTTCTGCGTGACGACTGCCTCAAATCCCTCCTCGGGACTGCCAGTGACCTCGGTCGCGCCGGGCACGCATTCCTTCAGCACCTCGGGGCTGAGTAGCGCCGCCCAGACGGTGGCCTTGTCTGCCTCGATCGTTCTCGTGTCACTCATCTGCATTTCAGCATCCTCCCCTGACCCCTGTCCGGGGAAGGTTAGCGCAAGGCGTCCGCCCCGCCAAGCTGGCAAAAAGCGGGCCCGCGACGCGACCGGCCGGACTGCAAAAAGGCGGCCCGGATGGGGCCGCCTTTCCAACACCAAAGCGCGACGCGCGCTCAGTAGTCCTTTTCGAAGAACACGCCGAGACCGCTATCGCCCTCTGCGCCAAAGCTCCCCTTGGCCTTGACGTTGTCGCTGATCTTTAGGTTCAGATTGATCTGCGTCTGACCTTCGCTGTCCACTTCGACTTCGGAATAGATATTCTCCGACAGGTATTTGCCTGCGCGCACCTCGGTCGTGTCATCGGCATTCGTCGTCACGTCCAGATTATCGAGGCCGACGCCCTGCCGCAGACTCCCCACCAGACCGCCGCCACCATTGCCCGTCAGCGTTGCCACTGCCGAGGCCAACTGAAGCGCCTGGAAGGCGGAAATCTGGCTGAGGTCGCGGCCAAAGATTAGTTGCGAGACAACCTGATCCTCGGGCAACTCGGGCTGGGACGAGAAGGTGATCTCAGGCTCGTCCGCCGGGCCCTCGACCGTGATCGACACCTGGATATCGCCGCTGGTGGTCTGGGCGACCAGATAGAGATAGGGCACGAAACTGCCCTGCATCCGCAGATATCCCTCGGTCAGCTCCAATCGCTTGCCCAGAAGGTCCAGCCGGCCCCGGATCAGATCGAACTGGCCCTCGGGGATGATGTTCGCGGTGGTGCCCCGCAGACGCAGCGCGCCGCCCAGCTCGGCATCAAGGCCGCGGCCCCTGATGAAGATCTGGTTCTCCGCGTTGATGCGCACATCCATGCCATAAGCCGCACCGCCCCCGTTTGCCCCATCCGCGCCCGGGCCGTTGCCGGTGTCCAGCAGATCGGCAAAGGCGCGTGTGCGGCGCACCGCCTGAGGCTCGTTCACATGCTCCAGCCCCGGCAGGCTGGCGCCCGACGCGATCGAGCCGCTGGGCACGCGCACATCGACCTCGCCCAGATTGATCGTCCCGGCGATATTCGCGCCGCCCGTGGCCGGACCGTTGAAGGTAATCCGCCCATTCGCCGTGGTGGTATACAGGCCGGGATCGGTGATGCCGACATTCTGCAGATCGACGGCAAGATCCGCCTGATATGGCGCGGCAAGGCCGATGCGCCCGTTCGCGGCCAGGCGCCCCCCTGTGTTGACGCCCGCGCCCACATCGATCTGCGCAGCTCCGCCGGTGAGATTGATATTGGCGCTGATACCCTCCAGTGCCAGCTTGGCCTTGGGCAGGGCAAGGCCCGCGCCGCTGGTGCTGATCGTGCCGGTCACCGACGACAGCGCCGGCGGGCCATCAACGCGCAGATCGAACTGCGCGACGCCCGACAGGCTGCGCGGGCTGATGAAGGAATTGGCCAGAGCAAGGGGCGCGCGGCCGTTCACGCTCAGGTCCAAAGTCCCACCATTGGCGACGCGCCCCGAGACATCTGCGGCAATGCCCGCCGGGCCGGTCGCGGCCAGATCGACGACATAGCCGCTGCCATCGCCGCGTACCGTCCCGTTGACCGTCGCCGGGCCGGGAATGCCCGGCGCAAAGAGGGCGACATTGGCCAGCCGCGCGTCGATTTTGGCCGCCGACGATCCGTCAGTGCCCAGCGTTCCCGAGGCGCTCGCGGTCAGTTGCGACGTGTCCAGGTCGGCGCGGTCAATGGTAATCCTGCCATTCGCACTGCGCGCCACATCCGCATTGAGGCTGGAGGCGCCGCGCAAGAGCTGATCGACCTGCGGAATGCCGATGGCCAGATCATCTCCGGTCACGTCCACTTGCACCTCGGCGGCACCATCGGCGGCATAGAACCCGCTTGCCGCCGCATCCAGCATCGGGGTCTCGACCTCGCCGCGCTTCAGCGTGATGGTGCCCTCTGCACTGCGGACAGCCTCGATCTGCGCGCGCGAGCGTCCGGCAAGGATGCGGTCGACATGCGGAATATCCACGGCCAGATCAGTGCCTGTGACATCCGCCGTGCCCTGCGCCGTGCCGTCCGCGCCCAGATAGCCCTGCACGTCGGCATCGATCTTGGGCGTGGTCAGCAACCCCTTGCTGAGCGTCAGCGCGCCATCCGCGCTGCGCTGCGCCGAGATTTCGGCGGTCGACGTACCGCGTAGGATGGGATCCAGCTGCGGAACTCCCACGGCCAGATCCTGACCGTTCAGAACCAAGTCAGCCTGACCGCTCAGCTGTCCCAGATTGCCTTGCGCATCAACGACCAGACTGGCCGCGCCGCCCAGATCGCGCCCGGCAAGCGCCGAGTAGGGCGCGAAATCGCTGGCGACCGCGCTGGCGCGCATGTCGAAAATGCCGGGCTTTCCGCCGACCATGTTTACCGTGCCATCCGCCGTGACGGTGGCCTCGCCGGGGCCCGAGGCGCCGGCCTTGATGGTCCAGACATTGCCGTCCTGATCGGCGCGCGCCGTGAGGCGCGCAGGCCCCTGCAAGGCAGGCTCGATCAGCGAGGCATCGTCCACCGCCAACTCCAGATCGGCCATGCTGCCGTCGGATTTGTAGGCGGCGGTAGCGGTCAATTCAGTGGAGGGCGAGGTGACGTTCAGCCGGTCAAGGAACGTGCCGTCCTTGCCGCGCCGCGCCGCCACGTCAAGCTGTGTGCGCCCGCGCAGCAGCGGATCGAGACGGGGCTGACCTACAGCCAGGTCCTGCGCGCTGCCGGTGACAGTGGCCTCCATCGTGCCCTCCGACGGAGTGTAGCCGCCATTCACCTGCACCTGCACGGCGCCTTCCAGATCCGCGCCCGCAAGCCCTGCGAAGCGCGACAGATCATCGGCTTCGACGGCGACATCAGCGGTAATGCGCGGCGCCTCCTCGGTGCCCAGCCCAATTAGCGCGGCCTTGCCGGTGATGTCATAATCGCTGCCGGTCAGTGACAGCTCGCTGAGATTGAATGGGTCGCCTTGGGTCCAGTCAAAGACGATATCGCCGCGCAGAGTCTTGCCCAAAGCGCGCGACAGGTTGCCGTCGATCATGGCAAGCCCTTCAACCGCCAGATCAAGCGCACCATCGACCTGCCCCGGCGCCGAGCCATCGCCCTTGGAGATGGTGCCGCCCCCCTCAAGCGAGGCCTGATCGACGTTCAAATCCGTCCGTTCCAGCCCGTCTGCGGTCAGCGACAGCGTCCACTCCTCGCCCTGATCCAGATCATAGGTCAGGCTGAGGTCCATCTCGTTCATGGTCGTGCGCTCGCCCGCCAAGGGCAGCAGCACCGGCTTGCCATCCTGCGCGGCCAGACGCCCGGTCAGGTCGAACCGCTCGGGCCAGCCATCGGCGCCCATCTGCAGACTGCCGTCCAGCGTCAGCGCGGCGGCGGTCAGCGACAGCGTCTCGATGCCCAGCCCGCCATTGGCGGGTTTCGATCCCTCGACCACCAGGGCCATCTCGGTGCCAAAGAAATCTCGGTATTCGGGAGCAAAGACCGGCGCGATATCGCCGCGAATATCGGCGGCAAAGCTCAGCGGCGCGTCGGTCTCGCCCTCTTGGGGGGCGGGCGCGGCCACGCTGACCGTGCCGCCCAGGCGACGCTCGCCGTCGGTATCCAGCGCGATATCGGCAGTGAAATCAGACAGGGGCGCATTGCCCTGGACGGCCAGCATCAGCGACGGTGCGCCGGGAATGCCCATCAGCTTGGACGCGATGCCGCCCTCGGCCTCGGTCCAGTTCAGGTCAATCCCAAGGTTCCGCGTCTCGTTGGCATAGGCCACATCCAGCGTGATCGCGTCGCTCGCACGGTCAAGACGGCTGATCTCCAGTTTTGCCGCGCCGGCGCCGTCTGCCAGCTCCAGCGCGCCCAAAAGCGACAGCGTCACCTCTTCGCCCAGCAAAGGCGCACCCAGAACCAGCCGTTCGATTGCGATTTCGTCGACATTTACCGACACTGGCAGATCGGGCAACGAAAATCCCGTCGCCTCGGCATCCGGTACGTCGATGGTATCGTCCGCCTGAGGCAGACGCGGCAACAGGATTTCGCCAGCGGTCAGCTGCGAGACCTGAAAACGGCCCCGCAGCAGGGCAAGGCGGCTCCAATCCAGCGTCACGTCGCGCAGGGTCAGCCAGACGCCCGCGTCATCCGCCACGGTCAACTGCTCCAGCGTCGCCTGACTGCTCAGCGCGCCCTCGAAGCCTTCGATGCGGACCTCTCGACCCGCACTGGAGAGGTTGTCCTCGATGAAGCCCTGCAGCAGGCCGCGATCATCGTCCTGAGCCGCCGCCACCTGCGGCAGCAGCAGCGCGGCGGCCAGCGCGCAGATTTGGAGGGCCCGGATTGTGAGTGACTGTATCATATGTCTCAAAATGCCTGTCCGATGCCGATATAGATCTGCACGCCGTCCCCGGTGCTGCCCGTCACGGGCAATGCCACGTCAAAGCGGATGGGGCCGATGCCGGTATCATAGCGAATTCCGAGGCCCGCGCCGCTGTGCCAGCGGCCGCTATCGTCGTAAATACTCTCTTGGCCGACATAGCCTACGTCAAAGAAGGCCACCGGGTCGAAATTCCCGGCAAGGTCGATCCGCGCCTCGGCAGAGGCGCCTACAAAGGTGCGCCCGCCGGTCAGGCCGTTACCCACGTCCACGCCCAGCGATTGGTAGGGGTGCCCCCGGACGGTATCACCGCCGCCCGAGTAAAAGAGGAAATCCTGCGGCGTGTCGGACAGGCTGGCGCCAATGATGCTGCCGAACTGCAGCCGCGTGGCCAACGTGAGGAAACCGCCCTCGTCGATCTCGCGGTAGGCGCGCCCGTCCAGAAAGATGCGCCCGCCACTGTCAGCGCCGTTGAGCGATATAAACGGCGTGGCTTCCGCCTGTGCGTAAAAGCCACCAGACGGGTCGAGCGGGTCATCGCGGCTGTCATAGGTCGCCTTGAACGGGATCAGCAGGTGGAAAAACTCCTGATTGCCGAAAATGTCCGTCTCGTCCGAATAGCGCAGGCCCAGACCGGCCTCCAGC
Organism: Roseovarius roseus; assembly: GCF_043355935.2. Classification (NCBI taxonomy): domain Bacteria; kingdom Pseudomonadati; phylum Pseudomonadota; class Alphaproteobacteria; order Rhodobacterales; family Roseobacteraceae; genus Roseovarius; species Roseovarius roseus. The sequence goes on from NZ_JBHFPE020000006.1 coordinate 93,301, forward strand.
GTCAGCTCCTCGGTCACGATCCGGCTGAAACCGAAGCCCAGCTCGGCCACGTCGGCAAGGTAGTTCGGCTCGTCCTCGCGTGCGATCCGGCCTTCGATATAAAGGGTCGTGTCCGCGCCGAATGTCGCGGGCCGCTCGAACCGGCCGCTGACCTCATAGTCGACGCCGCCGTCGGTACCCCCGGTCTGGCTGCCCAGCCCGCCAATCTCGGCGCCGAAACGCAGGCGCTCGGCACCGCCCAGAAGGTTGCGGTGCAACCAGAAGGTCGAGAGGGTGACGCCCTCATTGCTCGACACCTCGGCGCCAAAGCCGAAGCGGCGCGGCTTTTCATCTGCAATATTCATCCGGATGTCCATCACGTCGCCGTCCCGCAGCGTCTCGGATTCGGTCAGGGCCACGGATTTGAACGCACCGGTGCGGCGCAGGCGCTTGGCCGACCTCTCCAGCTCGTCCGGCGAGAACCGCTCGCCCGTAGGCAGGCCTGCGATCTGCTGCAACCGCTCGGGGCGCACCGCGCTGTTCGTGGTCTGAACCAGATTGCCGAAGGTGACGACGGGGCCAGGCCGCAAGGCGACCTGCGCCGACAGGGTGTTTGACCTGTGATCAGCGACAATATCCTGCCCGGCAATCTCGGCCTTGGCACGGCCAACCTCGCGCCAGCCCTCGATGCCCGCATCCGCAGCGGCGCCGACAATGGGCGCACGTGCGACTTCACCGCGCGCAAAATCCTCGGGCAATTCCGTTCCGGGGGCGAGCGGCGCAACGCGCGCGGTCGAGAAGGCAAAGAGCGGGCCGGGCTCCACCCGGATAACCACTTCGCGCACACCCGACGGCTTGGCGAAGGGCGACAGGCTTCCGGCCTCGCGGCCATCGACCTGGATGCGGATCACTCCGCTGTAATAGCCGTATTTGTAAAGGACCCCGAGCAATTGCGCATAATCGGCATTGGCGGCGGCGATGATATCCTGCGGGTCCGTGCGGCCGTCCTGCTTGGCGGCCAGCACGAGGGAGGCGTCGATCAGGGTCTGGCGTAGATCCTCGTCATCGGCGGGGATTACGAATCTAAGCGTGTCAACGGCGTGGGCCGCCGATCCGGCGAGGGCAAAGGCGACGACCGCCGCAATTTTCGGCAGAGTAAACGCATCCGTTCTGAAACCCACTGATATATCCTTATGTCCCTGTTCGCGGCTGACATTGGGCGCCAACTCGACTGATTCTAGGGTATCAACCGCCTTCCGGCCAGCGGGTTCCGGTGCGAAACTTGTCATGGGGATGGATCACCAAGCCGCACCGGGGCAATGAGCAAAGGTCCGCAATGTAATTCAGGGACTTGCACGCCACATGCAGGGGTCCGTGCGGCGCAACTGACATAATCGTGATCGCTGATCAGTTGCTCTTGAAGCTGCTGGCCTGCCTGGCGGCGGCGCCGCGGCGGAACCAGTCCGCAAGGCCCGGACGCAAATGGACAGGCACCACGGTATCCGTGGCAAGCGCTGGATAGCCCGGGGAGGAGCCGACGGCGATGCCGCTGAAGGCAAATGAGGGCAGAGTGCGCGCCGTGCCCGCAAGGCTGTGGGTGACGTATAAATTGCCCCAGAACAGCAGAAAGGCAAAGATCGCAGCAGACATGACACCCGGCAGGACTAGCCGCAACGTCACCTTGCAGAAGACCTGCCAGTTATTCGCCCCCCGCATCGCGCGCCGCATCTTCGAGCGTGTCATCAAAGCCATGCACCTGCACCGCAGGTGACGATCAGCGCGAAAGGCGTGATATAGACCACATGCCCGACGACCGCCGTCCAGAGCTCCGGCGAGAAATTGAGCCACCCGCCCAGCACCGAGAAACACAGAAGCGTGGCGACGCCCAGCAGAAGCTGCGGCTCCCGCGCTGGGCGAGACGGTGTTGTCGGACGGCCAGAGACAGGTCGTCGCGCTGGTGCTCAAGGGCCACTCGACCGAGGCGATCGCGCTCAAGCTGGATATCAGCGCCGATACAGTCAAGGTCCACCGTCGCCACGCCTATGCCAAGCGACGACGAAACATTCCTCATGAGGCGCCTATGCTGCCCCGCAGCATGCGCGTCCGTTTGACGCGCCCCAAAGCCGCGCGTCCGCCTTGCCGCCCACCCCCTGCCCGCTACGTCAAGTGCCAACGGCTATTGCGAGGTATGCCATGCTTGGATCATTCGACGCGGTGCTGCTGGCACGTATCCAGTTTGCCTTCACCGTCTCCTTTCACTTCCTCTTTCCGGCCTTTACCATCGGCCTCGCCAGTTACCTCGCGGTGCTGAACGGCCTCTGGCTGGGCACACGGCAGCAAAAATACCTCGATCTCTTCCGCTATTGGGTCAAGATCTTTGCCCTCGCCTTTGCGATGGGCGTCGTATCGGGCATCGTCATGTCCTACCAGTTCGGCACCAACTGGAGCGTATTTTCGGACAAGGCCGGCCCCGTGATCGGCGCGCCGATGGCTTACGAGGTCCTCTCGGCCTTCTTCCTCGAGGCGGGCTTTCTGGGCATCATGCTCTTTGGCCGCGAGCGGGTTGGCGAGACGCTGCACATGGTGGCCTGCACAGCCGTCGCCTTTGGCACATTCTTTTCGGCGTTCTGGATCCTGTCGGCGAACAGCTGGATGCACACGCCCGTGGGCTTCAGCATCGACCCCGACACCGGCCAGTTCCTGCCCGAGGATTTCTGGCAGATCATCTTCAACCCGTCCTTCCCCTATCGCCTCATGCATACGGTCACTGCGGCATACCTGACGACCGCGTTCATCGTGGGCGGGGTCGCGGCATTCCACCTTCTGCGCCACCGCCGCCGGGGCGAGGCGGCGACGCCCGCCACGCGCACCATGTTCTCGATGGCGATGTGGATGGCGGCCATCGTGGCGCCTGTTCAAATCTACTTGGGCGATCTGCACGGCATAAATACGCTGGAACATCAGCCCGCCAAGGTCATGGCGATGGAGGGCCATTACGAGAGCCATCCGGACGGCGCGCCGCTCTACCTCTTTGGCTTGCCGAATGACGAGACGCAGACGCTGGACTACGCGGTGGGCATCCCCAAGCTGTCCTCGCTGATCCTAAAGCATGACCTGAACGCGCCCTTGGCGGGGCTGGACACCATCCCGGACGCCGATCAGCCCCCCGTCGCCATCGTCTTTTGGTCGTTCCGCATCATGGTGGCGCTGGGCTTTGCAATGCTGGGCCTCGGCATCTGGTCGCTGATCGCGCGCTGGCGCGGCCAGCTCTACCACGCGCCATGGCTGCACCGCGCGGCAGTGACGATGGGGCCATCGGGCCTGATCGCGGTACTGGCGGGCTGGGTCACGACTGAGGTTGGCCGCCAGCCCTTCACGGTCTATGGCTTTCTGCGCACCGCAGACAGCGCGGCGCCTCTGGATGCGCCTGCTGTTGGGGCATCTCTGGTCGCGTTCATCGTGATCTACTTCGCGGTCTTCGGCGCAGGCACGTTCTACATCATGCGCCTGATGTCGCGCCCACCCAAGTCGGACGAAGAGCGCCTCAAGGACAGTGTGAAGGGGCCGACACGCACCGCCGGCACCACATCCGCCCCCGAAGAGGCGGTGCGCCGCCCGAACGCCCCGAAGGAGGCTTGAGCCATGCCCATCACCGAAGGGTTTTCACTGGATCTGACAACCATCTGGGCGTTTCTCATCGCCTTTGCCGTGCTGGTCTACGTCGTGCTCGACGGGTTCGATCTGGGCCTCGGGATGCTCTTCGCGGTCGAGCGCAAGAAGGGCGACCGCGACGTCATCATGAACTCGGTCGCCCCCGTATGGGACGGGAACGAGACATGGTTGGTGCTGGGCGGCGGCGGCCTTTTTGCCGCCTTTCCACTGGCCTATGCGCTGATCCTGCCCGCGCTATACGTGCCGATCATCGCCATGTTGCTGGCGCTGATCTTTCGCGGTGTTGCGTTCGAATTCCGCTGGCGGACCGAGCGGGGACGCTGGGCGTGGGATGCGGCGTTCATCGGTGGCTCGGCGGTGGCATCTCTCAGCCAAGGGATCGCGCTGGGCGCGCTCTTGCAAGGCATCCAGATCGACGAGGCCGCCCGCGCCTATTCGGGCGGCTGGTGGGACTGGGCCACGCCCTTTTCGCTGACGGTCGGTATCGCCGTGATGGTCGGCTACACCCTTCTGGGCGCGACCTGGCTGGTCGCCAAGACCGAAGGCCCGCTGCAAGAGCGGATGCGCAAGCGCGCCTGGCCGCTGGGCGTTGTCACCCTCGTCTTCATCGGGTTGGTCAGCCTTTGGACGCCGTTCCTGCAGGACGGCTATTACAGCCGCTGGTTCGGCGGCTGGAACATCCTGCTGGCGGTGGGCGTGGGCGCGGCGGTGCTGTTGATCGCCGCGATGATGTTCCGCTCGCTCACCATCCACAAGCATGAATACCGGCCCTTCGTGCTGGCCCTCACTCTCTTTGCACTCTGCTTTGTGGGGCTGGGTGTGTCGATGTTCCCCTATATCGTACCGACCGAGGTGACGATTTACGAGGCGGCGGCCCCGGCGCGCAGCCAGATCTTCATGCTGGTCGGCGCGTCCATCCTCTTGCCCATCATTCTGGCCTACACCGCCTATGCCTACTGGGTGTTCCGCGGCAAGATCGACCCGGAAGCGGGCTATCACTGATGGCAGGGCGCGCACCTGGCCCGTTGTGGAAACGGCTGGCGTGGTTTGGCGCCTTATGGCTGGCGTCCATCGCCGTGCTGGGCGCGGTGGCCTACGGGATCAGGCTGTTCCTGTTCTAGCGCCTGTCAGGCCAGGGCGATGACGCGGTCGATGACATATTCCGTCTGCTCATCCGTCTGCGCCGGGCACATGGGCAGGCTCAGAACCTCCTGCGCCAGACGCTCGGCCAGGGGCAGGCTGCCGGGGGCGTGGGCTTCATCGGCATAGGCCTTTTGCAGATGCGGCGGGATGGGATAGTGGATCACCGTGCCGATCCCGGCCTCGGCGAGGCGCTGTTGGAACGCATCCCGCTGCGGGTGGCGGATGACGTAAAGATGCCAGACCGGGTCAGCCCATTCGGGCACATGCGGATGATCCAGCCCCGCCTTCGCAAAAGCGGCGCTATACATCGCGGCAATCTCGCGCCGCCGCGCGGTGGCAGTGTCCAGCGCCTCCAGCTTGACGGCCAATACGGCGGCCTGAATGGGGTCAAGGCGGCTGTTCACGCCCTTGACGTCATTTTCATATTTCACGGCCGAGCCGTAATTGCGCAGCAGGTTCACGGCCTCCGCGATTTCGGGCTGATCGGTCGTGACAGCCCCGCCATCGCCCAGCGCGCCAAGGTTTTTCGAAGGGTAAAAGCTCCAGGTGCAGGTGCCCTGCGCGCCCACCTTGCGCCCCCTGTAGCTGGCACCATGCGCCTGCGCCGCATCCTGGAGCACCTGAAGATCATGCTGCGCCGCGATGGCATTCAGCGCGTCCATGTCCGCGGGCTGTCCATAAAGGTGCACGGGCAGGATGGCGCGGGTCCGCGGCGTGATGGCGGCGGCAACGCCGTCCGGATCGAGGTTGTAGGTATCCTCGCGCGGCTCGACCGGAACGGGCACACCGCCGCATTGCGAGACGGCAAGCCAGGTGGCGATATAGGTGTTCGAGGGCACGATCACCTCGTCGCCCGGCTGGATCCCCATGGCCCGCAGCGCCAGATAAAGCGCATCCAGCCCATTCGCCACACCCAGGCAATGCGGGCTGCCAAGGTAGCTGGCGAAAGCCGCCTCGAACGCTTCAAGCTCGGGGCCGCCAATGAAATAGCCGGAACGCGCGGCGCGCAGAAGCGCCGCTTCGATGGCGGGCTGGATCGGCGCACTGGCAGCGCCGAGATTGAGGAATGGCACCTTCATGTCGCACCTACTGCTGCAAGGAATTCGGACCTGTCGCGAATGTAATCGCCCTCGTCATAGGCGTGGGACGCCATGACCATGCAAACCGATCCGGACGAGAAATTGTCAAGATGGCGCCACATCATCGGGCAGACATAGACGCCGAAATACGATCTGTTCAGATGAAACCGCTTGGAGGCGAACCCGTCATCCAGCAGCAGATCGAAACTGCCCGACATGCAGATGACGAACTGGTGCAGCCCCTTATGCGCATGCTCGCCCCGGTCCGCGCCGCCGGGCACATCGTAGAGGTAATAGACCCGCTTGATATCGAAGGGGATATGGTTGCCCCCCTCGACAAAGGTAAGGTTACCGCGCGCATCCGCGATCTTGGGCAAATCTATGATCCGGCAGTCACTAAGCGGCATGGGCGGTCTTTCCTGAATTGGCCTGAGTTGGGTATAACATCTGCGCTGCGCCCGCAAAGGGGTTTACCGCGCCGCCCCTTGGCAAATCCCGAGGGGTCGATGCCGTGCCAAGGTGGCCGTCTCAGAACGAGAATGGCCCCGTCCCGCCCTTCATCGGAATCCGCACCGACCGGAATGTGCCGTGCCAAGTATGAAGCAGCATCCCGTCCTCGCATATATGATAGCCCACCGGCGCCTCAGCGCGGGCATCGAACGCAAAGCTGCTGCATGGCGAGGGCGCGGATAGCGCAACTTTGCCGGCGACCGATGCGATCATGGTGCTGTGTATATGACCGCAGACGATACGGACCTCGGACCGGGTGGCTGCAAGAACCCTCTCCAGCCCGTCAATGCCGGACAGCCCGATACGGTCCATGAAGGCTATGCCACTGGGGAAGGGAGGATGGTGGAGCGCCAGCAATGCCGGGCGACCATTCGCGGCCTCAAGCGCATGCTCCAGAAAAACCAACGCCGCGGCATCCAAGGCACCGCCGCCCTGCCCTTCGACCAGTGTGTCGAGGCCGATCAGGTCGACATCGCCCAACCGCAGCGTCCAGTGCAGGCCGCCGGAGGCCGGCAGATACCCGTCCGGTGCGAAGGCCGCGCGCATCGGCTCGCGCAGATCGTGATTGCCCGGTATCGCATAGAGCGGCAGGTTTAGCCGCGCGAGGCTCTGGCGCAACAGGGCGTAACTCTCGGCGCTGCCATCATCGCTGAGATCGCCGCTGATCAGGATCGCGCCCAGCGGGTCGATGGCCGGACGGATTTCGGCGATGCGCGCCACCAGACGCTCCAACGACGCCGCCGTATCGAGGCGGCCCGAGACCAGTTCGCCCTCGCGCACAAGGTGCAGATCCGAGATTTGCAGAACGCTTGTCACTTGATCCCCGCCCGCAGGAAGGCTTGCACGAATTGCCTCTGGAACAGCAGGAAGGCCAGCAAGAGCGGCGCGACCGTCATCATCGTGGCCGCCGAGATGACGCTGATATCGACGCCGTTCTCTGGCGCGCCAAAGATCGACAGACCCACCGTCAGGGGCCGCGTATCGGGCGAATTGGTCACGATCAGCGGCCAGAGGAAGTTGTTCCAATGGGTCGAGACCGAGATCAGCGCATAGGCAAGATATGTCGGCTTGGCCAGCGGCACATAGACCCGCCAGATAATGCCCAAAAGGCCGCAGCCTTCGATCCGCGCCGCCTCGTGCAATTCGATCGGGACGGATTTGAACGCCTGCCGCATCAGGAAGATGCCGAAGGCGCTGGCCATGTAGGGCATTCCGACGCCGAGGATCGTATCGAACATCCCAAGTCGCGAGATCATCGCGTAATTCTCGATGATGAGCACCTCGGGCAGGATGAAGAGCTGCATCAGCACGAGGATGAAAACGAGGTTCTTGCCCGGAAACTCCAGCTTGGCAAAGGCGAAGCCCGCGAGGGTGGTCAGGATGAACTGCCCGATGAGAACGATGGTGACCAGAAGGAACGTGTTGAGAAAATAGCGCATCCACGGCGCACCGGTCCAGGCGGTGCGGAAATTGTCCAGCGTCCAGGGCGCGGCGAGGTTGAAATTCACCGCGTCCGAGGTCGTATGAAACGCCGCCCAGAAGGCAAAGACCAGCGGCGAGATCCAGATCACTGCCAACAGGAACGCGCCCGCGCCCTCAATATGTCGGGCCAGCCCGCTCATTGGTAATGCGTCCGGCGGTCAAGATAGAAGAACTGGATCGCCGCCACGACGCACAGCACTCCAAGAACAAGTATCGTCATCGCCGCCGCGTGGGGCCGGTCAAAAAAGGCAAAGGCCATTTCCCAGATGTAATAGAGGATCAGCTTGGACGCATCCGAGGGGCCGCCCTTGGTCAGGATGAAAAGGTGGTCGATCAGCTTGACCGAGTTGATCATCGCGTTGACCATGATGAAAAGCGTCGTCGGCATCAGCAATGGCAGCACGATGCGCCGCGTATAGGTCCAGCGGCTGGCGCCTTCGATGTCGGCGGCCTCCTTCAGGTCCTCGGGGATGGTCTGCAAGGCCGCGAGGTAGAAGATCATGAAGAACCCTGCCTCCTTCCAGATGGTCACGATGATGATCGCCCAAAGCGCGGTTTCCGGCTGGCCCAGCCAGTTGACCGACGGCAGGCCAAAGAGCGCGCCGATCTGGTCCAGCACGCCGAGGCCGGGCGTGTAGAAGAAAAGCCAAAGGTTCGCCGCCGCGATCATCGGCAGCACGGTGGGCGTGAAATAGGCGGTGCGCAGAAACCCCCGCGCGGGCAGTTTGGAATTTGCCCAAAGCGCCATGGCGAGCGCGATGACGATGGAAACCGGGATGGTCACTGCGGCATAGAAAAGGTTGTTCTTTACCACCAGCCAAAATGTCGGGTCGGCAAAGAGATCGGCATAGTTTTCGCCGCCGATGAATTCGGACGGGTTGCGCCTTGTGCCGCGCGAAAAGAGGCTGGACCAGAATGTGGCCACCGACGGATAGAACGCAAAGAGCGACAGCAGCAGCGCGGCAGGCGACAGCAGCAGCCATCCGTAGATGGCTTGGCGGCGGCGTTCGATGTTGACATGTCTGCTCATGCGGGGCGGCCTTTGATGAGGTGCCGCCGCCCGGCCCTCCGGGGGCAAGGCGGCGGCGCAGGGTCGGATTACTGGTACGGCTTCAGCAGCCGCTCGGCCGCGGTTTGCGCCTCGCCCAAAGCCTCGGCAGGCTCCTTGGCGCCGGTCAGGGCCGACTGGATCGCGTTGTTCAGCCCTTCGCGCACGCGCGCCGTCTCGAAGGTTGAAAATTCGGCGACAGCCGATTCCAGCTGATTGCGCGCGACCAGTGCGGGCGGGAATTCCTCGGTGTAGGCCTTCAGCGCCTCGGTGTCATAGGCGGCGGGCGATACGCCCATATAGCCCGTCGCGATCGACCATTCCGCCGCCTGCTCGGGCGCCGTCATGAAGCGGATCAGCTTGAGCGCGGCAGCACGCTCTTCGTCGCTGGTATCCTTGAAGATGTAGAAGTTGCCGCCCCCGGTGGGCGAGCCCTTGCGCTCGTTCGCGGGCAGCTCGGCAACGCCGAAATCAAAGCTGGCCGCGTCCTTGACCGCCGTCAGGTTGCCGGTGGAGTGCCACATCATCGCCGTCTGCCCCTCAAGGAACGCCTGGCGCAGCGTGCCCCATTCGACGGTGCCCTCGGGCATGATACCATGCTCGGTCGAGAGCGATTTCCAGAATTCCAGCGTGTCGACAACGGCCGGATCGTCGAAATAGGTGGTCAGGCCGTCATCCGACATCAGTTCCTTGCCGTTCTGGATCGCCAGCGCCTGGAACATCCAGTAGGGATAGCCCGTCGAGGGGATCATGATGCCGCTGGTGCCGTCCTTGGTCAGGGCCTTGCCCATCTCGACCATCTCGTCCCATGTGCTGGGCGGCGCTTCGGGGTCAAGACCCGCCTCGCGGAACATGTCCTTGTTGTAATACGCCACGATGGTCGAGCGCTGGAACGGGATGCCCCATGTCTGGCCCTCGACCTGACCGTTCGCCATCAGCGCGGGGTAGAAGCTGTTCAGCCACTCCGTGCCATCCTCGCCCTCGATCAGATCGTCGAAGGGCACGATCAGATCCTGCTCGATCAGGTCATAGGCATCGATCGAGAACATGACGGCCAGCTGCGCAGGCTCGCCCGAGTTCAACGCCGACAGGGCCCGCACGCGGGTGTCGTCGTAATTGCCCGAATAGATCGCGTTCACCTTGATGTCGGGGTTTTCAGCCTCGAAATCGGCGACGATGCCGTCGACCACATCGGTCAGCGCGCCGCCGACGGCAATGGGATAATACATGGTCAGCTCGGTCTCGGCGGCGGCCATGGACGCACCACCCGCGACCAGCGCGGTGGTCAGGCTCAGCGTGGTGGTCAGTCTGGTAAAATGTTTCATGTCAGGTCCTCCCTAGAGATGTGAAGTCGTCGTCCTTGGTCTTCGGCCTCCCGCCGCGCATCACGCGATGCGTCTGCCAGAGGGGTCGAATCGGTGCAGATCCTCATCGTTGAATGTAACATCCACATGTTCGCCCTCGGGCATGACATGCAGCCCCGGCAGCAGCAGCGACAGGCCGGATGCCTCGGCGCACTCAAGGCCGATCAGCGTCTCGGAGCCGAGGAATTCCGCCTCGCTCACGGTGCAGGACAGCCGCCCTTCGCCGCGCGGCACAAGGCGCACATGCTCGGCCCGAAGACCCAGCGTCAGGTTCGACTGGAACCCCGGCACCTGCGCGGACGGCATCAGCGCCATCGGCGGCGCGCCGACGAATTCGGCAACAAAAGTGTTGGCCGGACGGTTGTAGAGATCATCGGGCGAGCCGATCTGCTGGATGCGGCCCTCCTTCATCAGCACCACCTTGTCGGCCATGCTCATCGCCTCGGTCTGATCGTGGGTGACATAGACGACCGTGATCCCCAGATCGCGCTGCAGCTTCTTGATGTCCTTGCGCACCGCATTACGCAGTTTCGCGTCGAGGTTCGACAGCGGCTCGTCCATCAGGCACAGGCGCTGCCCGGCGATGATCGCGCGGGCCAGCGCGACGCGCTGGCGCTGGCCGCCCGAAAGCTCGGCGGGCTTGCGCGCCTCAAGGCCGGTGAGGCCGGTGATCTCCAGCGCGCGGGCCATCTTCTCCTGCCGCTCGGCCTTGGGCACGCGGCGCACCTTGAGACCAAAGACGACATTCTCGGCCACCGACAGATGGGGGAAAAGCGCGTAGGACTGGAACACCATCGACAGGTTCCGGCCCGACGCAGCGCTCGTGGTCACGTCGCGCCCATCGATGCGGATCGTGCCCTCATCGGGCAACTCGAGCCCGGCCAGAAGGCGCAAGGTGGTGGATTTGCCGCAGCCCGAGGGGCCAAGAAGGGCGACGAACGAGCCCTCATCGATGTCGAGCGATATGTCCTCGACCCCAAGCTGGCCGTTCCAGCGTTTGGCGATGCCGGCAAGGCTGACATAAGGCGCGCCCGTCATGCTGCCCTCCCTTCGGCGAGGATCAGACGCGCGCCCATATCCCCAACGATGGCGGCAAAGTCATCCCCCGGCATCCGGTCCAGAACAAGGTGATCGACCTCGCGAATATTCTCACCCGCCGCGGGGGCAAGGCGGCCGAACTTGGTGCTGTCCAGCACTAGGATCGAGCTGCGCGCATTCTCGCGGATCCGCTCGCGGGCGCGCACCTCGACGGTGTGAAACTCCAGCAGGCTGCCATCCTCGGCCACGCCTGCCGCGCCGAAAATGGCATATTCCGCACGATAGCGGTCAAAGAAATCCACCACATCACTCCCCAGAATGTCCCGGTCCGGCAGGCGCAATTCGCCGCCCGGTAGGATGATGCGATTGGACATCTCATCGCTCAGCGCCATCGCCGCGCTGAGATTGTTGGTGATGACCGTCAGGTTGCGTCGGCTGCGCAGCGCCCGCGCGGCGCTGAGCGTTGTAGAGCCGATCGAGATGAAGATCGTCGCACCGTCCGGGATCAGCCGCGCCGCCGCCTCGCCGATCCGGTGCTTGCCTGAAGGGTTCGTGGCCGCGCGCAGATCGAAGGGCGTGTTCTGCGACTGATGCGCCAATTCGATCCGGCCGTGGCGGCGTTGCAGCGTGTCATCCTCGCACAGGATGTCGATATCGCGGCGGATGGTCTGCATCGACACGCCCAGCATCTCGGCCAGGGCATCGACGGTCACCATTCCGCGCTCGCGCACGATCTTCAGAATGGTGTCGCGCCGCTTGAGCTTACGTTCAGACATCACCCCCCCCAACGGCTGATATACCGCCTCAAACGCTAGAGACGCCAAAGCCTCAAAACAACATAAATCTCCCATGTAACAGTAATGCTGCACCTGAAAGACGGTTAAATAACAAGCAAACGCTCGAAAAAAATGTGGCCTTGAGCGCTTTGTCTCTTTGTCATTTCAAGCCCAATCCCTACAGTCAGCTCATATCGCAGCCCTCCCCGAGCGAGGCACCGCAGCAAATACTGAGGGACCAGACCACCCATGCTGAGCGCACCGACGATCTTTGAGCGATACGAGCAGATCAGGCCGCGCCTGCCCTCTGCCCCGCCTCGGTCCGGCACGCAGGACATCACGGCGCTGACCGACATCGCAAGCGAGGCCGCAGCTTTTGTGTTTGACGCGTTCGGGGTGTTGAATGTGGGCGATACTCTGATTGAAGGCGCCGACCGGCGCGTTGATCAGCTGCGCGCCCTCGGTTGCCGGATCCGCATCCTGACCAATGCCGCCAGCTATGACCGCGCGGGGGCGGTGTCCAAATTCGCCAAACTCGGCATCGACGTGGCGCCCGATGAGATCATCACTAGCCGCGACGCCGCTTTGGGCGCGCTAACGCCGGGCGTGTGGGGCGCTATCGCCGCACCGGAGGACAGTTTGAAGGATATCGGCCAGGACGTCCTGCGTCTCGGCGATGATCCCGCGCCATACGATCGCGCCGACGGCTTCCTGTTTCTATCCTCGAGCGACTGGACTGATGCGCGGCAGGCCCTGCTTCAAGCCTCCCTCGCCGCGCATGACCGCCCCGTCCTGATCGCCAATGCTGATCTGGTCGCGCCGCGCGATGACGGCTTCTCGCTTGAGCCCGGCCATTACGGCCACCTCCTGCTGGATGGCGGGGCGGGTCAGGTGCGCTTTTTCGGCAAACCCTTCCCCGAGGTCTATGACTTGGTTGAAGCCACCTTGACCGGCACTCCACCCGGCCGGATCGTCATGTGCGGTGACACGCTGCACACCGACATCCTCGGAGCGGCCGCGCGTGAATGGCGCACTGTCCTGGTTGCGCGCGATGGTCTCTTCGCCGGCTACGACACCGCCGATTTCTGCAATCGTGCCGCGCTGCACCCCGATTGGCGACTGCCGCGGATCTAAGCCACAGCGCAACCAGGCATTTTTGAAGGGCATCCGGCACATGTGGGTCATCTTGAGCCTGCAGAGAGCCAAGCTCACCTTCCTGCCAACACTCAAGCAGAGATCGCAATTGAGCATGCGTCTTCGGCCGCGTGTTAGAACCCTAGATATGCGTTGCGAACCGTGGGGTGTCCTTCAAGGTCTGCAGCTCCACCTTCCAGAACGGCCCGGCCATGCTCCAAGACATAGCCGCGATCCGCAACTTTAAGAAGTTGGCGTACATTCTGCTAGGCTAGCCTCTGGACCCATTGATTTTGGGCGCATTGCGTGGTTCACGGCTCCAAGAATGGAGCGGTGTCATGATGCACTGTGTGAAACTGCCGGGGGTAATGTCTCATGGCGAGGAAGTTCGACCGCCAGATCGCCGAACTCCAAGTTCGCATCGCAGCAATCGCTTGCATCATAGGACAAGCTAACGGGCTATATGGTGGCAATTATGGTGGTGTAGCGAAATATATTCAAGAAGATGTTTAATTTCAATGCCTTAAAAAGAAACTCCAGCCAGCCGAGTAGGATCCACCCACCCAAATGTCGTGCAATCTTTTAGGCCTTCCAGATGTTTCATGTCCTCTCGCTCAGCGCTTCGAGAGCTGCGCCGGTTAACAGCATGTTTATTTCGTCGGTCGATGCGATGAAGCCAAGCCGGTCGTATGCTGCGCGCGCGCCAAGGCTGTCATGATAAACCGCGAGTTTCAAAAATCTTCCGGCATTCCGGCTTCTACCCTCCCGAATGGTCGCGGCCAGCAGTCGCCGGGCCAGTCCCAGACCGCGCGCATTTTTCGCGACCCAGAGATCGCTGACGAAGATGCCCGCACCACCCTGGCTGGTCGAGAAAGCTGGCGCAGCAAGCACGGCAGCCACCGGTTTGGCACCGCGAATGGCGAGCAGTGCAAGGCAAGATGCTGCGGGACCGCAGACAGCTTCGGCCAGTATCGCGGCGTCGGCGGTATAGGGGTCACCCAGTTCAAACGCCAGCTGCCGCAGGGCAGAGTCCAGCATGTCAATGTGGTCTGGCTTTACTGGTGCCATCACGATCTCGCCCACAGATCAAGCCCCCTCCACGCCGTGTGAACACGCGATGCTAGAGGGAGTCCGTAAACCTCGTGCATGACGATGAACAATGTTATGTGATCCTCGGCAAGCTGCCTTGTTACGAGGATCACATCTTCGACCAGTTTGGGAGCCAGCGCCGATGCTACCTTTCGGAATGTCCAGAACCGCCTTCACTTGAGATCCAGCGCGGGCTTCTTGCATCGGGACATCATCAATCTCTTTCCCATCAAAGATTAGCAGATTGCAAGTCGCAGCCTAATCCAGTGACAAAATTTCTACGGATGGCTCAGGTATCGCTCAGAATGGCTTCGCCAAGAGCTGCAGTAACCATGATTTCCACGCGCATTTCGGGGTCACCTAGTTCGACCGCGCAACAACAGCGGGGAGGTGGATTGCCCGGAGTTACCCACTCTTTCCAGACCGCATCCATGGCGGGAAAATCTGCCATGGTGGTGATCCATATCTCTGCTGTCAGCAATCGTGACTTATCGGTTCCCACCCGGGCTAGTAGATCGTCGATTTTGGCTAGTGTTTCGCGGGTTTGCATGGCCACGTCTCCGACGTTGTCCGAGAACTGCCCCGAGAGGTAGCAAACGCCGTTATAAGTTGTCATCCGGCTGCGCCGGGAATTAACGTCAAATCGCTCAAGTTTCATTGTCTGCCCTTTCGTCAGGTTTCGCGCCCGGCCTTGCGGCTTTCCAAGGCGGATATGATTTGGAAGCCGATGCTTCGGAACGGCTCTGGTGCGATCAGGCTCGCGGTGCCCATGGCTTTGGTGACTGCCTCAGGTGTGCCGGCGCCGGTCATCAGCTCGGCCAAGTGCCGACCCAGCATTGTACCCTTGGCTATGCCGCTACCGTTGCAGCCGCCCGAAGCGAAGAGCCCAGGTTCCAGTCGACCCCACCAAGGAGCCCCGTTCATGGTGAAGGCCGTGGTGCCGCCCCAGACATACTCCAAATTGACGTGCGCAAGGTCCGGCCATCGGTTTATGAACCGGCTGCGCAGCTTGGAGATGGCTTCATCTTGGCTCACCTCAGATTCGTATGCATAAAGTGATCGCACCATCAGCCGGTCTCGTCCGATGCGCCGAAGCGTGGTGCCCAGACGATGTGCTGGCAAAAGACCCCAATTTTCCGCACTGCCCAATTGGCCAAGATCGGCCTCGGGGACCGGGGCGGTGATCGCAGCATAGGTGTAGATCGTAGCCATACGCAATTTCAGATAACCAAAGCTGCGAATGAAGCTGTTATTGGCCAGAGCAACTTGACTGGCGCGGATCATGCCTCCGTTGGTCGTCAAAGCCCAACCGGAGTTCTCACGTGTCATCCCGAGAACCGGAGAGTTCTCGTAAAGCGACACATTTTCCGGCAAGGTATCGGCCAAACCGCGGATAAGGGCGGCGGGTTGTATGAGATAGGTGTCATTCACATAGATGCCGAGGCGATAGTAGTCCGATCCGATCCGATCTGCGATTTCAGCCTGACCGAGCACCGTATGCTTTATCCCGTTAAATTGCGCGACCTCTATCACATTGCGCAGCGAGACCTCGCCGGCTTCGGTCGCGGCGGCGCGGATGGATCCCACTTTCCGCATATTGCAGTCGATGCCCTTTTCTTCGATCAAACCGGTTAGCCAGTGGAAAGCTGGTCCAATCAGCGCGCTCTGCCGCCGTGCGGTTTCAGCGCCCTTCATGGTTGCAGTACGGGGCAGGACCTCTGCGGCGGTAAAGCCTGAGTTGCGCGCGGATGAGCCTTCACCGACCGTGGTGGCTTCGAGAACAGCGATCCGCGCCTGAGGATCCAGTTCGTGCAGGCGACGCGCGATTGCAAGCCCGGTAAAGCCTGCGCCGATCACGGCGTAATCAAAGGTTTGATCGCCCGCAACGGGAGTGTGCGGACGACGGATCGGCAACATGGCGTTCCAACCGCAGATATTGGAATAAGTCGGAAATGGAAGCTTGGACATAGTCGCCACGTGTCAAGAGAAAGGGCCGCGGTTTCCCGCGGTCCCTGAGGTTTATTAATCAGTGAAGTGCGTCTCTTCAGTCACGAGCGGACCAAGGGACATCGACCCATTGAAGTCATGGCCCCAATTGAGGTTTTCACGTCGCGCCCAGACCCCGGCGGTCTCGGTCACCGGGATCGCGCAGACCTCTTCCAAAATCACGCGCTGCGCTTCTTCCCAGAGTTCGATCTGCCGCTCCTGATTGGTTTCCGTACGTGCGGCTTCGATCTGCTCATCGGCCACATCGCAATGACTAAAATTGGTCACTGCGGTTGGCGTGCCAACGATAGCGTCCGAATGGAAAAACTGGCTTAGATAGACATCCGCAACCGGGAAGCGCGCCGCACCGTAATTCACGAGCGGGCTTAGATCCTGGCGGATCATCTGATGCCAGGTCGCGTGTTCGACAGGCTCCAGCTCCAACGTGATACCCACCTCAGAAAGCTGTGCCTGCAGAACCTGGTTAGACGATTCATAGCTGGGAAGCTGGCTCCCGATCATCGGCACGGTCAGCCCATCGGGATAACCCGCTTCGGACAGTAGTTCGCGAGCGCGGTCCGCGTTGAAGCTGACATGACCATTATCCTCAGTGTAGCCGAGGTTGTTCGACGGGACGACGGATTTCGCCACCCGAGTGAACGCGTCGCCGCGGTACTGTGCGATCCGACTTGCATCCACGGCATAGGCCAGAGCTTGGCGCACGCGGATATCGTCGAACGGCTCGCGTGTGGTGTTTATGTGCAGAAGAGAGAGCTCTGCCGGGTTGAAAATGTCGACAGTTGCCCCGTCAATCGCGGTCGTGCGCTCCAACCAACGCGGATCCGCAAGCCCCGTAATTGCATCGACTTCACCTGAAAGGAACGCCAGATCGCGTGCCGAAGCCGCGGAGAGGAAGCGATAGGTAATCTTCTCAAGCTCGGGCGTGCCACGGAAATAATTCTTATGTGCAGTAAAATGGACGGCAACGCCCGGCTCAATGGAATCGAGTTGGAAGGGGCCAAAGCCAACGGGACGGCGCGAAAACTCATCGCCGCGCTCTTCATAGGCGTCTTCGCTTATGATGAAGCCGCCAGCGTAGTTGGCCAGCAATCCCAGAACGCTGGGTATCTGCTGGTTCAGCGTAATGCGGACAGTGTGGGAATCGACCGCCTCAACGCTTTTGATGGCGGAGTAATCGCTGGCAAAGGCCGACCGCTCAGAGTCCGCAGACTTATTGAGACTAAAGACCACGTCATCGGCTGTAACCTCACCATAGCCGTGATGCCACTCCACACCTTTGCGCAGCTTGAAAGTCCAGACAAGGTTGTCCTCGCTGGCTTCCCAGCTTTCAGCCAAATCAGCTTCGATTGTGGCTGGATCAGTGGAGCCGGGCGCAAAACGAACGAGGCCGCCAAAGACCCAAGCAACCAGCGTCCGGTCTGTAGTGCTGGATGAGTAGTGCGGGTCCAGGTTGCCGATATCAGCGGCAGCAGCCCCAAGCTTTAGCTCTGTATTGGCGAACGCCGACAGTGGTGCAATCGCTGTTGCCGCGAGAATGGCGGCGAGCATGTGCCCCTTAGGAAAAGAGAAGTTCATCTTTATTACCTCCTTGTTGATGAATCGTTTGGTCAGTCTGCGCAGCATCCACATCAAGAGCCGCAAAAAGCGGTGCAAATCCATGGTCCATAAGCCCATCGAGCGCACTGAGAACTGCCTCTTGGCGTGCGTCGGTGACATTAGCAGCGCCAATGCGGCGGAATTTTTCGATAACTTGTTTGCGCGACATTGGGTTGGCCACATCCCCCAAGGCATGCAGCACGGTCAAACTTTGCGGACCCTCCCCCTGATCCATGATGACACGGCAAGGTGTTCCGACGGGGAACGAGGAATCAAAATCTTCATGCGCCGCCAGCTCAATCCGTCCGGCCAACTCCAATACTGCACCGTCGGTCAGCCAAGCAGGATCAACTGGCTGGAGGGCAGTGGAACCTTTCAGCGCAGCAAGAGCGCAACTAAAGTAGTAACTGTATTGCCCGGCTTCGAGCGTCGCAGGAGCCCGGGAGTTCGACAATTTCAATCCCTGCGGGAAGGTCTCGATCCGCAGGCTGATAATGGGCTTTCCAGGGTGGCGCAGCTCAGTGATCGCATCCACTGCGGCATGCATGTAGCGGCAGCACGCGTAGGGCTTTAGATAACACTGGTGCAGCCACCACTCCTCACCCAAGCCATCTGTCAGGGTGGCGCGCTTGAAGCGGTCTTCGCGGTCCAGAAGATCAATCGGTCCGGTCGCGCCGGCATGGGCCCTGAACGCGCCTGTCAGCCCAGCAGTGACAGCAGGCGGGATACCCTCTTTCACAGTACTGCCTTGGTATTTCGAGCTACCCGTGGGAAAGCTGATCGGACCCTCGGCGCCAGCGATGGCCATCGCATAGGCCATCTTCCGAGCATCAAGACCCAGAAGCCGTCCGGCTGCTACCGCAACGCCATAACCGACCCAGCGACCGCTGCTATATGTATCGAAAGTTCCCGTCGGTCGCGAAGAAGCGATCCGCAGCGCCACGTCATATCCGAGTGCAATCGCATCAAAAATCTGAGCATCGCTCGACCCGAGCGTCTGGCCCACAGCTAGCGCGGCGGGGATAACTCCCGCACCTGCATGTCCGGCGGCGCCGCGGTGTCCATCATCGATATCGAGAGCACTTGCAGCGGCGGCGTTGACCATGGCCGCCCCGGCAAGCGAGAGCTTGAGATCAGTGTACCAAACCTGAGCCGGCCCGCTACCGTACAGCATGGGCGCTGCTGCTCGAGCTGCTGCAGAGAGCGGCATCTGCAACCCTGCAGCAGTGGCGGCAAGCAAATCGGTCACAAGTAAGGAAACCGCCGCGCTGGCTTCTCGCGGGAGGCAACCCTGCGGATGATCGGCCGCGAAGACTGCGAGTTCCTCTATCACATGCATATGAAACCTATTTGTTTAAGATGTCAGACGAGGCCCGACGAATGAAGTGGTTCTCGCCAGCCACATTCCATTCCGGAGCAGGGTGACGATAATCCAGCGGCTTGATCGGGCTACGAGGCGCGGTGGAATCGAGTGTGGGAAGAACGCGCGTGTCGCGCTGGTCGGGATGGGTGATAGGAATGGCCGACAGAAGGCGCTGAGTATAATCATGCCCGGGTCGCCCTATCACATCGTTGCGATTGCCTATCTCGACAATCTCGCCGAAATACATCACCGCGACGCGGTCGCAGATCCTTTCAACCGCAGCCATATCGTGGCTGATGAAGAGATAGGAAACTCCGAATTCCTGTTGCAGATCGATCATCAGTTCGATGATCTGCCCCTTGATCGATACATCGAGCGCTGAGACCGCCTCGTCTGCGATGATTAGTTTCGGGGACATCGCCAATGCCCGCGCAATGCAGATCCGCTGGCGCTGCCCGCCTGAAAACTCGTGCGGCAAGCTTGAGGCGCGGGCGGGGTCGAGACCGACGCGTTCCATCAGCCATTCCATTTTCTCGACAGCTTCGCGGCCCTTGGCTAGGCCATGTACAAACATTGGCTCAATGATTGCAGATCCAATAGTCTGCCGGGAATCGAGCGAACCATATGGGTCTTGAAAAATCATCTGCACATCACGGCGTAGCCGCGCCAAGCTGCGCGGATCATGGTAGTTGATGGGCTGTTCCAAGACGCTTATCTCGCCGGAGTGGATTGGGGCGAGGTTGATGATCGCCTTGCCAATCGTAGATTTTCCTGAGCCGGACTCGCCCACCAAGCCCAATGTCTCTCCCTTCCCAATTGCAAACGAAACATCGTCGACTGCGTGGACGATGCCCGTCACCCGACCAAGAAACCCGCTGTGCATTGGAAAGCGGACCGACAAATCGGAGACTTTCAAAACGGGTTGATCACCGGAGAATGATATTGGCACGCCATCCACCGGGCGAGCGGGTATGGTGCCATCAGCGCGCTTACCTGCGACACTGGGCGCAGCTTCAATCAAGCTCTTTGTATAAGGGTCCTTGGGACTCGAGAATACGTCGTGAACCGTGCCACTTTCAATCTCGCGCCCATGTCGCATGACCAATACATGGTCAGCGACCTCGGCCACGACACCCATATCGTGGGTAATGAAAAGAACCGCTGCTCCTGTCTCCCGCTGCAAATCCTTCAAGAGCGCCAGCGTTTGGGCTTGGACTGTTACGTCAAGCGCAGTAGTCGGCTCGTCCGCGATAATCAGCGCCGGATCGCAAGCCAGTGCCATGGCGATCATCACGCGTTGACGCATACCCCCCGAAAAGGTGTGCGGGTACTGACGCATGCGAGTTTCAGGATCGGGGATGCGCACCTTTTTCAGCATCTCAAGGACTGCCGCTTTCAACTGGGCGCCCTTCAACCCCCGGTGAATGCGAATGACCTCACCCAACTGATCACCAATCCGCTGTACAGGGTTGAGAGACGTCATGGGTTCTTGAAAAATCATGCTGATCCGGTCGCCACGAACTTGACGCATCTCGGATTCCGGGAGTGTCAGAAGCTCTCGATCATCAAACCTGATCGATCCCTCTGCCCGGCCAACGCGATCGGGCAGAAGCCCCATGATTGCCAGTGAAGTGACGGATTTGCCCGATCCCGACTCGCCAACCATGGCAAGCGTACTGCCTGGAGCGATTTCAAAATTCAGGTCGTCTACAACGGTCGCGCTGCCAAAGGAGATGTTTAGATCACGCACGGAAAGGATAGGATCTGCTGGCATTAGGAGGCATCCTTCAGACGCGGGTCGATCGCATCTCGCAGACCGTCACCGATCAGATTGAAGGCGAGAACCAAGATAAGGATTGCCAGGCTGGGCATAAGCGCCAAGTGAAACGAGTTCAGAATGTTGTCGAAGCCGTCTCGCACCATACCTCCCCACGTTGGGGTGGGCGGTGCAAGCCCCAGTCCGATGAATGCGAGGGAAGCTTCCGTTCGTACGGCCGTCGCCATCCAGAGCGAGGCCATGACCATGACTTCGGGCAGGATTGCAGGAGTGATATGTCGAAAGAGAATGCGAGGTCCCGAAAATCCCATCGCGAGACAGGCCTCCACATACTCTCGATCGCGCTGTGCGATGACGCCCCCGCGCGCGATCCGCGCAAAAGCCGGGGTCGCGGTGAACGCAATGGCGATGATGATATTGGTCAACGTTGCGCCAAGCATCGCCACCATCGCAAGGCCCAAGATCAATGCGGGGAAGGCCAGCACGACATCCATAATCTGCATAAGGATGATGTCGATCCGCCCGCCGACATAGCCCGCGATCATGCCGATCAAAGTGCCTACAACCATAGCGATGACGATCGCAAAGAAGCCGATCGTAAGGGAATAGCGTGCCCCGTAGATAAGCCGCGACCAAATATCCCGACCAAACTGGTCAGCACCCAAAAGGTAGTCCGACCCTGGCATGGTCAACGTATCCATGATGTTTTGTCGAGCCGGATCATGCGTGGCCAGCAGCGGCGCAAACGTAGCCATCAATATCAGTGCAACGACTATGGTGAAGCCGATCCAAGTCGAAACATTCAATTTGCCAAAGAAGCTCTGGAAACCACTGTGACGAACGACAGGCTCAGGAATGGGAGTGGAGACTGGTTGGGTCATTTGTATTTGATCCGCGGGTCAAGGAAACCATAGGTCAGGTCGGTCAGCAAGTTCACCACGACGACCATCAGCGTGTAGATGACGATCATTCCTTGCAGCAGCGTGTAGTCGCGCTGCGTCAGAGCGGTGAGAATAAGCTTGCCGAGACCAGGCCGAGAAAAGACGATCTCGGTGAGAACTGAATTACCGATCAAGATCCCCAGATAGAGACCTACGACCGTGGTGATCGGGATCATGCAATTACCAAGCGCATGGGTCCAGACAACCGTAGTTGAACTGGCACCTTTGGCGCGCGCCGTACGGACGAAGTCCTGGTTCAGCACCTCAAGCATGGCAGAGCGGGTAACACGGGTGATGTAAGCCATCATGATCAGTGCCAGCGCCAATGTTGGCAAGGCCATCTGGCGCAATCGATCGCCGATCGTATCTCCGGAGCCTGCACTGATGACCGGAAACCACCTGAAATGGATCGCAAAGATCATCAAGAGAACGATTGCTGCGACGAACGCCGGCAGCGACAGGCCCAAAAGTGAGATGAACCGCAAGACATAATCGGGAAGTCGGTTGCGTCGCACTGCAGCCCAGACCCCGGCCGGAACGCCGAGCATGACGCCGAGAAGCAGCGCGGCGATGGTCAGCTCCAGAGTATAAGGAAGAACCGCCAGAATCTCTTCCATGACAGGCCTTCCAGTAACCAAGGAGTTGCCTAGGTCGCCCTGCACTGCATTAAGCAAAAATGTCCCGTACTGCACGAGCAGCGGCTGATCCAAGCCAAGCCGATCACGCAACGCCTCGATATTGGCGGCACTTGCTTGGTCACCCAATATCACCATTGCCGGATCGCCAGGTAGGATGCGCACGAGGATGAACACCAGCGTCAAAGCGCTGAAGAGTGTGATCGTCGCAAAGCCAAGACGCTTGATCAGAAATGGCAGCATTTGCCTCCCCCTCGCGTTGCCGGGATGCCCGGCAGTCACTTCACGTGAAAATCCAGAGCGACGCCCTCCCCACACTGATTGTGAGATGCGGAAAGCCGCTCCGGTCGACGAGCCCCCATAGAGAGCTCATCCAACCTCCACATCGATACAAGACTAATACACACGCAACCTGTCAAATTATTCCTTCTATCGGAACAAAAATTAACGTACCGTTCCAATAAACGGAATATCTGTGCAATATGACCGCTTCTCGAACATCGTCTCTCAATGCCGAGCGCGCCCTCGATATTCTGCTTGCACTGGGGGAGGTCGGACCTGAAGGACTCAGCCTTTCAGAGATCGTGCAGCGGATCGGTGGCGGGAAATCAGCGGCGCATCGCTCCATTGCCTCTCTCCTGAACAAGGGCTTCGCGGAACCGACCGGGCGCTACGGCTACTATAGGCTTGGGCCGGCAGTCTCGATGCTCGCCCAGCGACAGGAACGACTTGAACCGCAGATCCAAAAGCTTCGTCCTGGCATGACAGAATTTGCGCGCCGAACAGGTTTTACAGTCTTTCTGATGGTGCAGGCCGGGGTCGATGCCGCGTGTGCCGAAATGGTCAGCCGCTCCTCGCGTCGGCATTTTTCACTCGGCTTGGGAGGGAGAGTGCCGATGGGCGTAGCGGCCGGCAGCCTAGCGCTCTTGTCCATGTTACCCGAAAAGGCCGCAGCCCAAATAATCGAGTCCAATGCCGAGCGCTATCTGCGTCATCCCTCGCAACGTTACATCGACAAGATGATAATCGCCGAACACGTGGGCGAGGCGCGAAGGCGCGGTTATGCCCTGAACATGGCGTACTATCTTCCAGGGGAAGGTGGTCTAGGCCTGCCGATCCCGCGGCGCGACTCATCCGACGTAAATTTAGCCGTTTCGTTCAATGCGCCTTTGGAAATGATGAATGATGCATGGATCGAGGAGATTGTTAGGGAACTCCGAGAGTGCCTTTCGCTGCCCTCCACTTGCGCCAGAACAGAGCGTTTAGATGGACTAGACCGATGATTCCTACCGACAGGCTCAGCGCATTCTCAGTCGCCAAGATCGATCGGTCCGTGGTCAGCATAGAGATCGCCCGGCCCAGGGTTGGTGTCCGGCGAGGCCCCGCCCATGTGCGTCATCACCCCCCACACAGCATTCAGCGCGGTCTGAACGGCACCTTCGACCCAGGCCGGCGTCCAGCTCACCCCGTCACCGGCGATGAAGAGGCCGCGTTCATGAGGCGGCATCCCGGATTGCATGAAATGCCCGAACATGCGGTAATTGTAACGGTAATGCCCGGGCAAGGCGCCCTTGAACGCGCCGAGGAAGTTCGCGTCGCTCTCCCAGCTGACCGTGATCGGGTTGCCGACAATATGGCGGGCGATATCGACGTCGGGATAGATCTTGCGGAGCACATCGAGGGCCAGCTCGACCCGCCGCTCGACCGAGAGAGGTTCCATCTTCAGCGCATCCGACATCCAGGAGTAGGTCAGGCAGATGACTGCAGGCTCGTCAGGCCCATTCTCGAAGAAATATGTGCCCCGTGTCATCCGGTCCGTCAGGGTCACGCTCATCCGCTCGCGGCCGGTCGTGGGATCGCGGTCCCGCCAGAAAGGACGGTCGACCATCACGAAGGTTTTCGAAGACTGCATGTAGCGGGTCCGATCGAGCGCCATCCACATCGACTGGCTGAGCAGCCGTTCGTCGAAATCGATGGCGGTGCTGAGTACCCAGCTCTGGCAGGTACTGATCAAGGCGTCGTAGCGCTCCGTACGGCCCCAGCGGTCGCGGACGATGAAGGGGCCCGTCTCGCCCTCGCGGTGAATGGCCACTACGCCCGGCAGCGTAGAGCCGCCATGGAGCTTTTGCAGCGACGTGCCGGCGGGCCAATGGGCCATGCGGTCCGGCTCTCGTTTCCAGAGGCCCTTTGGCACCTGCTGGACACCGCCGATAATGTATCGCTGATCGTCATCGAAGCCGAGCAGGTTGACCCGCAGGATTTCCAGCATGGTGTTGCCGAAGTCGCTATCCCAGCCTCCTGTGCCGAAGCCGACCTGACCAAAAACCTCGCGGTGGCGGAAGGACAGGCGCCGAAAGGCGTCTGAGGAGGCGATAAAGTCATAGAAACTGCGGTCGTCCCAATCCCGGACAATGGGGTTCCAGAGCTCTTTCACCCGTGCGGCATCGCGATCCTTCACGGCATCGCGCAGCGCGGAGAATTGCGCATGATCCTCCAGCGCCTCGTCATAAGCGGCGCTCACTTCGCGGTAGAGTGGCGGCAGGTCGTCGAGGGATTCGGCGTAGAGTGTCTCGCCCGCAAGGTCGATCACCGTCGATCCCGCCGCATCGGTCAGCGGGTTGGGAAAGGGGCGCGAATCAAGTCCCAGGGTATCGGCATAGTGATAGAAGGCAGTCGAGGAGATCGGAAACCTCATGCCGCCGAGCTCCGCGATCGCGTCGTTGGCGCCTTCGAAGGCCTGGCTGCGTAACCGCCCGCCCATTTGCCCCGCCTCATAGACAACCGGATGCAGGCCAAGCTTCATCAGCTCATAGGCGCAGACCATTCCGGCCATGCCCGCCCCGATGATCCCGACCTTCTTGCCGTGGTTTTCCGCAGGAATGCTGCCGATCCCGTCAGCATGGGTTATCCATGAATCGTAGGCAAAGGTGAAATCGGGACCGAAGGCGGTCACCTCGGGGCGCGGTCTGTTGTTTTCATTCATCCTTGGCCTCGTCGGTGGTGGTCGAAGATAGGTTTAGCTCGCGTCGCCGGTCCCAAAAATTATTCCTCCCTCTCGCACCTAATCGATGCCAGCAAGGTCCAGAGTGGCGGCGATCAGGATCGCCCCCTCCCGGTGGGGGCCAGATCAACGCCCGCAGGGCCGCAAATGCACGAAAACCCACGATAGGTGAAGTCGCCTTTTCTCCGATGTAATTGGCGTAGGCCCGGAAGATCCCATCAGGGGCAAGGTTCCATAGGGGGCAGTTCTCAGCGACATCCAACAAGCGTGGCCTCTAACGTTAATGAACCAGAGAAATCAAAAATGAGCAATCGTTCGAGAGTCTCACCTTGTCGCCGTGGGTGTAAAGGCTGAATGAGACAATAACCGACTTCGTTGCTCTTGTTGGGGCGACATACAAGTTCTCTCAGGGCATATCGGCGTATTGAACGATGATTGCGTGATCCACCTCCAAGCCCTTTACAAGAGGGGTGCTGCCGATGCTGCGCCGTGGCACACGGCGACACAAACGCCGTGTGCGGGTTTGAAAATCAGCCACGCCATCAGTAGATGATCCGCCCTCGGTCTCAACCGCCCTTAGGCCCGACCGGACCGAAGATAGTGACTCTCTTCGGTATGGGCAGGTCTCGTCGCGACTTATGAAACGCTCTGAGTTTCTCCCATGGCCTCAATCCGGTGCAACAGCGCGTCATCAGTAAAAGTCGCGACTCGCTCCATCGGAAGGGAGTTGAAGCCTCATCCTTATGCCACCTTTGGACTGCCTCATATGCAAGACGAGCATCGGCAGACCGCCGTCAATCTTCGCTTGCCAATGGTCAAGCTACACCTGCCAGACGCTCGCCGCCTTCTCTCGTGCAAGTCGGTGGGAATCTGTTTCAAGTGGGAGTGGCACGATGCGCTTACGCGTCTCGACCACTTCAAACCTCTGCGGGATGCGCCTCACCAAGTGCCAGACACCGCGCCGATTGGTCAGTTTCAGATCTTTTTGCATCGCGAAATCCCATCACTCCGGCTCCATGTTTATAGACCAATGTCATGCAATTTATCATTCATGCAGAGGGGACCAGGGCGCAATAGGTGCGAGTTTATGCTACGAGCTCAGTGGCTTACGTCAATTTCCATGAAAAATCGTGGCGGACCGAGGAGGATTCTCCACTCCGAGATATTTAACGCAATGCATTGATAATGCTTTATATTACAAATCTTCGTCATCCAAAATGTCATGCAATTTGTCATGCAGAACTTAGGGTCCACATTGCGAACCTAGCTGTGAACGCTTGACGTGATGTGTGTCAACTGGGGAGGTCGCATTGGTTTTGACCGAACCAAAGACGATTTTTCTGATCGGATTCCTAAGAAGCGTTCAGCTTGCTAGGGATTATGCTTCTATGAACGGATAGAAGCACTGCCCCGGTGCAAGTCCTAGAGCTCTACACCGGAAACAAGACATCAAACGTCAGGCTCGGAAACCACCATCCGGAGCGAATGCGCCGCATGATCGCCGCCGGCAGCAACGGTATACGTCAAAGATCTCCTCGTGTTCTCAAAGCATGACCCGTCCTAATGTAAAATCCCTCTCAGCGCCGTCGCACGTATAGAAAGTTCGGGGCTGTCATGACCGCGCTCCCTCCTGCAAGAGCGGTAGTATTCCTTTTAGGGCTGTGTGATTGCGGTAAGGCGAAGTACCGGTTAAAACTTTTTACAGCAATCTTCCGCCGTTTTGAAAGTACGCGTTGGACAGTAAGTCTTAGAAGAAAACCTGTGATACAGGCCAGCGTCTGGTCACTAAGGGCAGTAGACTAAAATGTCGCAAAACTTGAACGAGTATCTTGCTGCGATCGTCGAAAGTTCCGATGATGCAATCATTACCAAGAACCTTCACAGCATCATCCGAAGTTGGAACAAGGGTGCCGAGCGCTTGTTCGGCTACACTGCGGAAGAGGTTGTCGGGCAACCGATCACAATGCTCATCCCGGAGGAACGACAGCACGAGGAGTTAGACATCATTTCGCGGCTTCGTCGTGGGGAACGCATCGAGCATTTCGAAACTCTAAGACGTCACAAGAACGGGACGCTCGTGCCAATCTCATTGACGATCTCACCTGTCCGCAACCCATCGGGCGAGGTGATTGGCGCTTCGAAAATCGCGCGTGACATTACACAGCAACGACAGGCGGCCGAGCGGCAGAATATGCTTCTGGGCGAGATGCGCCACCGGGTCGGCAACTGCTTCGCAGTGGCTGGGAGCCTTATAACCGTCAATGCGCGGCAGGTAGAGACAGCTGACGAACTTGCCACCTTAATGCGGAAACGTCTGATGGCGCTATCGGATGCACACAGGCTGGCGGTCGCTGGTCGCCAGGGAGAATATGCAAGCAGCACATCGCTGCGTGATCTCATCGCGTCAATCGTCGAGCCGTTCACAGCTGGTCAGTTATTTGAGTTGAAGGTGGAGGATCTGGCCATCGCTCCGGATGCACTCACGCCGATGGCGCTTGTCTTCTACGAGCTTTGCACGAATGCTGCAAAGTACGGCGCATTCTGCCAGGGCGACGGTGAACTTGTGATCTCAGCGCGCCGCCGTGGAGATCGGTTGGTGATCGAATGGCAGGAACGTTGCTGCCTCGATCCTCAGAAAGTGCAGAGAGAAGGCTTCGGGACGCAGATGTGCGAAAGCGTGGTACAAGCCTCCCTCGGAGGCACGATCAACCGACAATTTCGGTCCTCCGGATTGACCGCCGTAATCGATCTCGACCTCGCGTCGCTCGAGACGAAATAGCCCGACGGTGCCATCCCCCTTTTGATGGAAGCAGGCTTGTTTGTCTCCTGAGCGCAGCATCGTGAAGGGGCATAGGCGCGTTCCAGAAAGCGCCACAGGAACCGATGTTTGAGCATCGCGTTCTTCCGTCCAGGAGGATTTGATATGACATTACGCTTTGAACAAATCCTGGCAGATGGTGTCGCGGAATGCTCTTACATCCTGGGGGACGATGCGGCGCATGTTTGCGCCGTGGTAGATCCTCGCCCAGATGTAGAGATCTACCTCGAGGCGGCGCGCCGTTTCGGCATGGCCATCACCCATGTTTTTGAAACGCATATTCACGCCGATTTCCTGAGCGGCGCACGCGAGCTGGTTGACCGCCTAGGCGGACAGGCGCAACTCTATGTCAGCGAGGAAGCTGGCGCCGAATACGGGTTCGACCATGAGCCGGTGCGCGATGGCGACGAATTCACCTTCGGCGGCATGAAGATGAAAGCCCGCTTCACTCCCGGCCATACACCGGAGCACATGTCCTATCTGCTCTTCGACGGGGACACCGAGACCCCTTGGGGTGTCCTCTCCGGAGATGCGTTCTTTGTGGATAGCGTCGGCCGCCCAGACCTGCTTGGGCAGGACGAGACCGAGGAACTGGCAGAGAAGCTGTTCCACACCGTGCGCGATGTCTTCATGGCATTGCCCGATGACGTGATCATCTATCCCTGTCACGGCGCCGGATCGGCCTGCGGGCCAGACATCGGGGACCGGATGTCGAGCACGATCGGCTATGAACGACGCTTCAACAGCTATGCGCGGATCCCGGATCTGGAAGACTTCAAGGAGGCGATCCTTGGCGACGCGCCTCCGGTGCCGACCCATTACCCACGCATGAAGCAAGTGAACTCCGACGGGCCGGAGGTGCTTCGCAACCTGCCACGGATCGAGCCGATGGCGGTTGAGCGTTTCGCGTCGGCAATCGACGGCGGGGCGCAGGTCCTCGACGTGCGGGACATGATGGATTTCGGCGCCGGCCACGTGCCGGGCAGTCTGAACATCGGTGCAGAGCCCGAGCTTTCTGTCTGGGCCGGCTGGCTGCTCGACCCGGACGAGCCGATCCATCTCGTGCTGCATGACGATACTGACCTGCCTGGCGTTCTGCGCCTGCTCTGGCGCACGGGCTTCACTGATTTCGGCGGCTACCTTGCCGGCGGTATGGCCGCCTGGCGCGAGGCCGGGCGTGACTTCGCGCAGATCCCGCAAATATCAGTGCATCAGTTGAAGGATGCCGAAAGCCTGACGCCGCTCGATGTGCGCAAGCCCGATGAGTGGGAGGGTGGCCACATCCCCGGCGCCCACCACGCCTTCCTCGGCAAGCTGCGGCAGACTTTGGACGAACTCGACCGCGCCACCCCCTATGCGACCTACTGCGCCAGCGGCTTCCGCGCATCGATCGCGGCCAGCCTGCTGAAGAAGAACGGATTTGACAACGTGCGCAATGTCCCTGGAAGCTGGAAGGCGTGGCAAGCCGCTGGGTACGAAACTCGCCGCCCAGGTTGAGCAGAACTTCTTGCAGGAGACAGTCCAGACCAAAGAGCGCTTCCACGCCGCATAATTCACACCGGACGACGATCAGATCAGTAAGGCTTGTGCTTCCTCATCAACTTGCAGGCCAACGATAAGGACAGGAAGCTGAAGATGAAACCGCATGAGGAGTGCCGAAAAGCCGAGGAGGCGCGGCGGACCCATCTCCTCCATCCGGCTGACGTTGAGAAACTCTCAGCTGACGTGGTTGTTACAGTTCGGAGCAGGACAACAGAACTTGTCGGTTCCATGAAGCGAAGATAACAGTTGGACCGTTCCCAAGGCAGGCTGCGCCGCAGCTGGCTGAACCCGCGAAAAATCAGTTGCGGACAGGTATCCTAATTGGTGCAAGTGCGGCAATTCGGATCATGCACACCCTGCAAGACAACCTCGTCCATATGTACGCCGTGGATGACCGAAATGTCTCCCGTCGTTTCCAGCACCGCTGCCCGAATGGCCGACAAATCAGCCGCATTGGCTTCACGTAGCTTGGCGATAAGGTCGTCTTCGGTAACGCGCGTATTGCGCAATACGTCGTGAAAAATCACCCCATCCCTCATCAAAAGCACGGGCGTGTTCTGCACAACCTCGTCGAACCGGGGCGACGCATATCTCAATCGCGAGACGCCGTATTGCACCGCGAACAGAGCCGCCATCGCGGCAAAGGTCTGCAAGAGGGGTGGCCAATCACTCGACTGCGACGCGCCAGCCAGAAGCGATCCCATCGCGACCGTCATGACGAAGTCGAAATTCGTCATCTTGGAAAATGACCGTAACCCTACAATACGGACCAGCAGGATGAGCCAAGCGATGCCTACTGTGCTGAGAACAACGCCTTTTGCGACAGCATCCAGAAGAGGCGGCTCAAAAAACATACGGGATTCTCCATTGTCAAACCCAAGGCCCGGATCGGCCCGGGCAGATTTTAACTCGGAAACGTGAAGCATGCGTGGATCGTTCCGGGCTTCAAGACGCACAGAAACGCTTCGCTATTGCCCGCGCGAGATCGACCACATGCTGAAATCGCTCTGACGTCCGGTTTGCCGTCGATGAGGCGCTGGGGGGAACCGCACGGCACGTTAGAGGTTTTGTCCTAAATCCGGGAGACACCGCCGCGCTATGTGGGCTGGGAGCTGCGCCAGAATCTCTAGCGACCCTGCCGGCGAGCAACATATTGAAAAGAGGGGGATCTGATGGCACCGCGCGCACTCTGGAAAGGCCAGCTTCGCCTGTCACTTGTGTCGATACCCGTTGAGATCTATTCGGCCACGAAAACCGGGGCGCGCGTCACATTCCGTCAGATCCACAAACCCTCGGGCAAGCGCGTTCGCTATGAGAAATCCGTTGACGGCATCGGACCAGTGAAACGCGAGGATATCGTCAAGGGCTACGAGGTGGGCGATGACGAATACATTCTGATCGACCCCGATGAGTTGGACGAAATCAAGCTGGAGACCAAGAAAACTTTCGAGCTGGTCCAGTTTGTCGAGGCCTGCGAGATCCCGCCGCTTTACTTCGACAAGCCCTATTACATCACCGCTTCGGACGAATTGGCCCAGGACGCCTACCGCGTCGTGCGCGATGCGCTGCGGCAGGCCGGCAAGGTCGGGATCGGGCAGATGACGATGCGCGGCAAGGAATACCTCGCTGTGGTCAAGCCTTGCGGGGACGGCCTGCTGATGGAGACGTTGCATTACGCCGATGAGCTGCGCGAGGCGGATGAGATGTTTACCGATATTGCTGATGATGAAACCGACAAGGAATTGCTTGAGGTGGCGACCTCGCTGATCGACCGCAAGACGGCGCCCTTCGATGCAAGCCACTATTCCGACAAATACGCCGAGGCGCTGAGGGACCTTTTGGAGGCCAAGCGGAAGGACAAGAAGACGCCGCGCGTGCAGGCGGAAGGTGACAAGGCCGAGCGCGGCGAGAATGTCGTGGATCTGATGAGCGCGCTCAAGGAAAGCCTCAAGAAGACCGAGACCCCCAAGAAGAAGGGCCGTGGGAAGAAAGCCTCGTAAATGTCCGACACTCCCGACAAGCTGGCAGAATACAAGCGAAAACGCGATTTCGGCCAAACTTCCGAGCCGCAGGGAATGGCGGGCGCAGGCCCTGCCGCGCATAGCTTTGTCGTGCAGAAACATGCGGCGACGCGCCTGCATTACGATTTCCGGCTGGAATGGGGCGGCGTGCTGCTGAGCTGGGCCGTGACCAAGGGCCCCTCGCCCGATCCCACGGAAAAGCGGCTGGCGGTGCGCACAGAGGATCACCCACTGGATTACGGCGGCTTTGAAGGCACGATCCCCAAGGGCCAATATGGCGGCGGCACCGTGATGCTGTGGGACCGGGGCACCTGGACGCCCGAGGGGGATGTCGAGACAGGCCTCAAGAACGGCAAGCTGAAGTTCACGCTGCGCGGCCATCACCTACGTGGCGGCTGGGCGCTGGTGCGGATGCGCGGCAAGGGCAAGCGCGAGAACTGGCTGCTGATCAAGGAGCGCGACGATCACGCCCGCGCGAAGCCCGATGCCTTCACCACCGGCGAGGCTCTGTCGGTCACGACGGGTCGTACGATGGACGAAATCGCGAAGGACGCCAAGGCCAAGCCTGTCGCCGCAGCCGCGGGTCACGGCGGCAAACGCCCCGCCTTCGAGCCTTTGCAGCTTGCCACGTTGGTCCATGCGCCGCCCGAGGGCGATGATTGGCTGCACGAGACGAAATTCGACGGCTATCGCTGCCTCGCCGCGCTCGGCAAGGGCGGCACGCGGCTCTTCACGCGGTCGGGCAAGGATTGGACCCAGAAGTTTGCCGGGCTGGCAGGGGCGTTCGATCCCCTGCCCTGCGACGCCGCCCTGATCGACGGCGAGGTGATGGCCGCGCAGATCAACGGCTCGGCCTTCTCATCGCTGCAAAAGGCGCTGAAGGAGGGCGGGACGCTGGTCTTTTACGCCTTCGATCTGCTGTCGCTGGACGCGGCGAGCCTGAAGAAGACGCCGCAGCTGGAGCGGCGTGAAAAGCTGGCCGAGCTCTTAACCGCCGCGCCGCAGGACGGCCCGCTGCGGATGAGCGGTCACATCATTGGCCACGGCCCCGAGATTTTTGCCGAAGCCTGCAAATCCGGCGGTGAAGGGATCATCAGCAAGCGCATCGATGCGCCCTATCGCGGCACCCGCAGCAAAAGCTGGCTTAAGGTGAAATGCACGCGGCGGCAGGAATTCGTCATCATCGGCGCGACCCCGTCCGAAAAGAAAGGCCGCGCCTTCGCCTCCCTTCTGCTTGCGACGCATGAAGGCGGCGTTCTGCGATACAAGGGCCGCGTCGGGACCGGCTTTACCGAGGACGCGATGGACCGGATCTCAAAGGCCTTGACCGCACGCAAGACGCCTCCCGTGAAGGATGTCCCGCGCGAAATCGCCAAAGATGCGGATTGGGTGCAGCCAAAATTGGTGGCGGAGGTGTCCTTCACCGAATTCACCGATGAGGGATATGTCCGCCACGGCAGCTTTCTGGGGTTGCGCGAGGACAAGACGGCAGCGGAGGTTCAACTGGAAATGCCGGATGAAGAGGCCGAGGACAAAGAGCGCAAGACCGGGGACTCCGTCTCGGAGGCTCTTGTCGGCGGCGTCAGGATCAGCAGCGCAGACCGGCGCGTTTTCCCTGATGCCGGCTGCACCAAGGGCGATATCGCCCGCCACTACGACCGGATCGGCGCCCGCATGATCAAGCTTGTCGGGCATCGGCCCCTGTCGCTCTTCCGTTGCCCGCAAGGGCTTGAGGGCCACTGTTTTTTCCAGAAGCACGACAGTGGTGGGATGCCCGATGCCCTGAGCCGGATCAACCTCAAAGAGAGCGACGGCGACACGGCCGGCTATCTATATGCAACCCGGCCCGAAAGCCTGATCTCGGCCGCGCAGATGGGCACGATCGAATTCCACGGCTGGGGCGCGCGGATCGACCGGCTGGAGCGGCCCGACCGACTGATCTTCGATCTTGACCCCGATGAGGGCCTGGACTGGCCTAGGGTCCGCGCGGCGGCGGTCGAGGTGCGGGACGCGCTCGATACGCTGGGACTCACATCAGGCGCATTGGTAACCGGCGGCAAGGGTGTGCATGTCTGGCTGCCGCTGCGGCGGACGCGGGGCTGGGACACGGTCAAGCTTTTTGCCAAGACCTTCGCACATGTCATGGCCGCGCAGCAGCCCGACGATTATACCGCAACCATGTCGAAAGCGCGGCGCAAGGGGCGCATCTTCATTGACTGGCTGCGCAACGAGCGTGGCGCGACCGCGATCGCGCCCTATTCGCTGCGGGCCCGCCCCGGCGCGCCCGTTGCCGTTCCGGTGACGTGGGGCGAGCTGGAAACACTGGAGAGCCCCGCCGCCTTCCGGATGAGCGACATGAAGACGCGGCTGCAGGCCGACTGCCCTGCATTGGCACTACAGGACAACCTGCAATCGCTGACCGACGGGGTGATCGAGGCGCTTCAGGACTGGTCCGAGAGAACGTGAACGGGCGCCGGCGCGGCTGGGAACCCTCGGGGCTGACCGCACGTTCGCCTCACATCACGCCAAGGAGGAGCTTGCCATGGGCAGCAGCGAGCTGGACAAGATGAAAACCGACCCCCAGCCGGGCCGTGAGCACCGGATGGACCCCGAGCCGGACTACATGCCGAGACACCCGGGTTCCGGGCGTCTGAAAGGCAAGAGCGCCATCATCACGGGCGGGGATTCCGGCATAGGGCGAGCCACGGCGATCCTATTCGCACGCGAAGGGGCCAATGTGGCAGTTGTCTATCTGGAAGAAGATTCGGATGCCGAGCTGACGCGCGATAAGGTCGAGGAGGAAGGCGGCAAGGCATTGCTGCTGGCCGGAGATGTCGGGCAAAAGGAGTTCTGCGCCGACGTGGTTCGCAAGACCGTCGAGGAATTTGGCGGCGTCGACATTGTTGTCACCAACGCAGCCGAGCAGCATGCCCGCGAAGACGTCACGGATATCTCGCAAGAGCAGCTTTTTCGCACGTTCCGCACCAATCTGGCCGGTCAGTTCTTTGTGATCCAAGAGGCGCTGCCGCACCTGTCGCGCGGCGCGTCGATCATCTGCACCACGTCTGTCACCGCCTATCGCGGCCAGGACCTTCTGATCGATTATGCCTCCAGCAAGGGCGCAGTACTGTCGATGATGCGCGCGCTGGCGTCGAAACTTGCGCCCGAAGGCATCCGCGTCAATGGGGTGGCGCCCGGCCCGATCTGGACGCCGCTCATCCCCGCGTCCTTTCCGCCTGACAAGGTTGCGGAGTTCGGCAAGTCATCGCCACTGGGCAGGCCCGGCCAGCCAAATGAGGTCGCCCCCTCGTACCTGTTTCTGGCCTGCGATGATGGATCATATGTCACGGGCCAAGTCCTGCATCCCAATGGCGGCGATCTGGTGGGCAGCTAGACCTCGGCGGCGAGGCGATCACACGAAGGTATTGAAGATGAAAGACGGCACAAGGTGAGCACACAAATCTCGGATCCTCGCCTGACACCGACGGAAGCCAGGGCGTTGCAGGGCGCCATAGACCGCGCACTTGAAGCGGCCGCATCATCCGGTCGCACTGGCATCGCCGCCGCGATTGTGGCGGGCGAGCGTATTCTTGAAGTGGCCGAAAACGTGGTGCATTCGGCGAGCGATCCGACCAAGCATGCCGAGATGGTGGCAATAGCCGCACTTACGCAGCGCGAGGATCGCGAAGATCTGGGCGATTGTGTGTTGATCTCGACGCTCCAACCCTGCGAGATGTGCCTATCGGCCATGCGGTTCGCCGGCATACGCCGCGTGATCTTTGCGGCTCGGCAGGAACGCGTGGCAGGGAAGTACTTTGTTTTCCCAAGGCTCAGGATCGCCGATTTCGCTGCTGCGGGAGAGGCTTTCGAGCATATCGGCGGCGTCGGCGAGGCCGCCGTTCTGTCACTTTATAAAGACGGACGGGAATAGAACAGCTGGTTGGCGCGTTCACTTACTCCTGCGCTTCTGTTTCGTAGTCCGGTGCCGCAGGAAAAACCGTACCATCTCGCGTGAGGCGTCCGGCCCCGTCGGATCGGTGTAGCTGGCGGACCCCGCACCGCCTGACCAGCCATGCCCGGACCCCTTGATGAGCCAGTGTTCAACGTAGGGTCGCCCCTTTCCGATGCGGTGAATAGTGCGAATGCAGTCTCGGCCATGGGGGCTATTCAAGGTTTTTTCAGTAGCTTGCAGACCGCCGAATGGCTCGGTAGCGCGCAGTGCTGCGAGGCGCCCATTTCGCGGGTTGACGACCCTGTCCGCCCCGCCGTGAAAGAGGATAGTCGGCATGCGGCACACATGCCGCCGCCCAGCTGCCCCGTGCTGCATCGCGTTCGTTGCAGAAGGCGCGTCGTGGGCCGCCCCGACAGACAGTCCGGAATGAGCCCCGACTGCAGCAAATATATCCGGATAGGCGACGGCGGTGATCAGCGCGAGAGAAGCGCCCGCCGAAAGGCCGGCAATGTAGACCTTGGCAGGATCCACCTGCCTTTCCGACATGATGGAATGCGTAAGGCTTGCAATCAGGGCTGGCTCACCAGCACCGCGCCTTTGATCCGAGGCCCTGAACCAGTTCCAGCAGCGGCCTGCATGCGCGTCCCGCGTCTGACCAGGATAAAGGACAAGGAAACCGAATTCCTCCGCCAGATGGTTCATGTCGGTACCCTTCGCGAAACCTTCGGGAGACTGGCCGCAGCCATGCAGCATCACGATCAGAGGCAGTGGGCCGGTCACCCTCTTGGCTGAGGCGGGGGTGTATAGCCGGAAAGGCCGTGTGCCGAAATCGCAGGTGTATGTTGCAGCGGCAAACACAGCGCCACGCGGTTGTGGATGCGGCTTGGACACGGAGCGAGACCCGCTTCGCCTTTGCGGCGAAGCGGCAGGCCTCGGCCCTCGATCGACCGGCCGAGCAGGCTCCGCAGCCTTCCGCTTTTTTGGCTTGGCGGCAGGCACCACCGCGTCCCATGCATCCGACATGGCTTTCGATGTCGCGCGCTGCATATTGCGCCGCATCCTGGACCGCATGCGTTTGAAAGGATCGTACATCCGCATCTGCCCCCTCGGCGACAAACATCTGAAATCAGCGCAATTGCGTGCAGCGCCATTTCCGTCAGCTGAACAATGTTTGAAAGAGCGGATCCAACGAAACTTCGTCACCGGGGTCGGGCGAACGCGCTCAATGTCTTCAGAACTTGCAATTACCCCGGTTAGGCTGTTTCGAAACAGCCTAACCAAGATTTTTCAAGCATCAGGCCGTGGCGTCCACGTTCAATGACCGTTCAGCCAACTCGCTCATGAATTCATCGGACCCGTAGATATTGTCCAATGCCTGGTCGAGCTTTCCGGCTGCGTCTTTATTGCCGAGGGCTTCGGCAAACGCTTTGGTCGTGCCGAAACCGGCGATGCCATAGTGGCAGAGGCGCTGATATTGCGCGATGATGGCAACATCAAGCGCGGCACCGGTCATGCCGCTGTCGAGCGCGTGTTTCCGCGCTTCTTTCACGAGACCCTCCATACCCTTGCAGTGCTCCTTCTTTGCCTCGGCATTGGTCTCCTCCAGAAGAGATTTAAGCAGGCGGGTGTGATGATCGATTCCATCCTTAGCCGAGCTCAGCCGGTCGGCCAGCTTGGTATCGGAGGCTTTGTCGGCCATGGCTGATACCACCTCCGACATCTGATCGTTTGCGGACCAGAGATCCTGCAGCTCTTCAATGTACAGGTCTTTCAACTTTGTCATCTTACGCTCCTTTCGCGGTCGGGTTTACCGACGCCTTTGGTTGAGTGGTGGCAGGCCTGCCCTCCTTGCGGATCAGAAGGGCCTGCAGGCCGGGGTCGGCGGCGATCGTCGCGGACCCCCTGTCCAGCTGCAGCCTGCCAGGGTCAGTAATTGACACTGGTTCAACCGCAGCAATCGAGGCGGGTATGACACCGCTCGAATTCTCGAACTGCATTAGCATCTCAATATGTCTTGGAAGATCGCGCACCCTGAGGCGGCCGTTCGCGGGTACAAGCGGCGGCCAAGGGCCAAGTCTGCTATCCTTGGTGTGCGTTATCAGCCAGTCGGCCGACGGCAGACAGTCATCGACCACATAATTGACACCGGTAGTCCGCGCTTTCAGCGCATCCGACATCCCGCCCACTGCGCGGCCCGTCAAGCGGCAGGAGGCCTGCACCGTGACGTCTGAGGCATGTCGCACCTTATGGCCAGTGCTGCGCAGTGCCCGCACGATCTTTCGGTCTTCGCCGCACATGACAGGCTCGAACCCGCCGACAGCGAGGTAGGCCCGCTTGGAGAAGGCAAGGCTTGCCCCTGCCGCTTCGCCGTGAGTGTTCCGGATATCACGGCAACCTGGGGCGTGGCGGGCATAGAGGGCCTGCACCAACTCACGATAGATGCCTTCCAGGGTCGCAAGCCGGCGATCCATGGCGTCGACAACGCTCGCCTCTTGCGCAATCAGGCCGATCTTGCCGCAAACAGCATCCACCGCTCCTAGATGCATCAGGTTGCGCTTGACCCAGTCCCCTGCCACGATGCAATCCGCATCGGTGGTAAGAAGATA
Source organism: Roseovarius roseus (assembly GCF_043355935.2). NCBI lineage: Bacteria > Pseudomonadati > Pseudomonadota > Alphaproteobacteria > Rhodobacterales > Roseobacteraceae > Roseovarius > Roseovarius roseus. The sequence continues at coordinate 131,874 of NZ_JBHFPE020000006.1, forward strand.
TTGAAGGTCTGGCATCGTGTTGAGAGCATGATCGCACCCAATGCGGCGAGCGGTCCCGACACCTTGATCCGGCGCAAGGGTGCGCTCCAGCGCTATCAGGTGAAGTCCGCAATCAGCGGCGGTGTCCCGAGCCCTTTCGCATGTCTGGTCGTTCGAATTATTAACGACCACAATGACTTTGACACGGGCCGGGCATTGGCCGGCAAGTGCGCTCAAACAAGTGCCGATCCGGCGCTCCTCGTTACGGGCTGGAATAACGATGGCGATGTCTTTTTCCTTCGAGCGGCTCATAATTGCCCTCTCGGCAAGCCGCGGTCGATACGATACCTATCGGTTTTCTCGACACAGTCGAAATTGTGACATGCGAGTGCGTTCGAAAAGACGTCCAAGGCCTCCTTTCCCTGCAAATCATGGCCGGTTTCGCCAAGCCAAGTCACGCAGAGAACCTCCGCCTTCGGCCAGAAGGTTTGAACATCGGAAGCCAGTCTCCGCAGACTGTCATCATCAAGAAAATAGAGTATCTCGGACAGGATGAGCAGATCGAATTCGCCGCTGGGTAGCGGACAAGGATAGAAGTCATGGACGAACCGGGCTTTGGGAACTGCCAGCCTTGCGGCCTCGATCGCCACGCCAACCGCATCCATCCCAGTATAGCACTCGCAGATCTGCGCCAGATGCTTTGCGAGCTGTCCATTTCCACAGCCCAATTCAAAGGCAGATGTGTAGTGCGGCGCGCGAAGCGCCTGCCGTGTCGCCGCGAACTTCGCTTGCTCATAGTCGCTATGCTCGAAGCCCCAAGGATCCGAGGTATCAGCGTAGAGGGCACGGAGATGGTCCAAGCTTACACTCATCAGGGCATCCTCCAGAAGATTTCGTCTTCCCTCACGAATTTCTCGATAAACTCCACAGGCAGAACGAACCCTGAAGGATCGTCAGTAACGATCTGGCCCAGTTGGCTCTTGTGCGCGTGGATCGCGGCGCGCTTCGTGGCACGCAGGCTGCGGGGGTTCAGAAATGCAGGAGTGTGACGAGTGATCTTTTGCTCAAAGTCGGGCTCGTCCCATCTGCACCAGACCGGGTAGCTGAAGAATGACCAATCGCGCCGGCGGGCACGGAGCGCTGCGGCTATCCTTGCGGTCGCCTGATGATCCTCATGGTGATCTTCGGCAGCGGGCGCAAAGACGTGCCGGACGCCGCATCTAGCAATGATCTCTTCAAGCTCTATCGCAACGCTTGTCGCATCCGCTTGGTAGAGACGGCTATCCGCCATGCCAAGCCAAGTCAGATCGCGTGCGGATCCACCAAGATGCCCGACCGCCTCGGTCAACTCCGCACGGCGCTGACGAGCCAACCGTTGAGGCGTCCACTGGGTCGAGCCGATATGGCTGGCGCTTCCGTCCGTCAGGCAAATGACATGTGCGCCGCCACCGGCGAAGGCACGCGCCAGCAATGCGCCACAGCCAAGAGATTCGTCGTCAGGATGGGGGGCCAGCACGACAAGCGGCTCGCGGCCCTGCAAGACATTAGACAGGGAATGGCTTCGCATGACATTCATCCGAAAATCCCCCAGCTTCGGCCATCTTGTCCCAAGGCGGTCTGCGCCGCCCGCTGCAGAAATGCATCCCGTGCGGCCTGCCGCAAATAAACGGCCAGATCCCGAGCCATGCGCCCCGTCTCCGAGTCGGTCTCGAAGTGCCGCAAGCCGATGCTCTGTTCCACGGCCCGGATGGCATCGAGCGCTACCTCCTCGGTGAAGAGACGTGCCGCAATCGAGGCGGCCACGATCTCCTCCGTCTCGATCCGGCGATCGGTCGTTGCGATGGCGGCCCTCTCGGTCAGCGCCATACCGGCCCAGGCGCGCATCAAAACGGTCATCAGGCGGGTCTTTTGCGCCTCGGCCTGCATCCGGTCCATAGCACGAAGCTGTGCGGCTGCCGTGTCCAGGAGGCCGATCGCAGCCCCCGCTTGCAAGGCTGCGATACGCCAGACACCTCCCACGAAATGCGGCTCTTGCAGGTAGTCACCCGGCCCGCCGAGCCATTCAATATCTTCGGTGGCAAGGCCGGTAAATTCGTAGCTCCCCGAAGCCGTCGCCTGCATTCCGCGCATGCTCCACGTGGACGGATCCGCGTGACCGGCGTCTGTGACATTGACCAACGCGAGACGCACATCTGGTCCGGAATCGACTGTGACAACTGCCTGCGTCACTGCCCCGAGGCCCGAAGCAAAGCATTTGCGTCCATTAAGGTGCCTGCCAGAAACATCCAGCGTAACGGGTACCTCTCCATCCGCCCCCCAGACACCCAGGAAGGCGCCTTCCGCGATTTGGCGGGCCACCTCGGTTTTCAACCCGCTCGTGCCGTAGCGTCGGATCAGGTGCAGGGCATTCATATGCCCCTCCCAAAGACGCCCGACGCCAAGGTTTACCGCACCAACCTGCATCAAAGCCCGCGCAGTCCGAGCGGGATCGGACGCACCGTCATCCGCCAGCAAATCCGCATCGCGCAACAAATCGATCGAGCTTGTGACAGAGCGGTCCCCGCGTTCCTCGTCAGAGGCGGATGCAAGCAAGGCGTCCAGCACCCCAAGCGGAACCGGGTGATTGCCATCCGGTGACGAGGGCGCTGCATGGAGGGATTGGGGTATTCTCATCTTCTACTCCGAACCTGCATGAGACCGGACCATGGTGGCGTACTGAAGAAGCTCCGCCCATTCTTGCGCGACCTTGTGTATTCGGAAGTCGGGGTTCGCCGTGACCACCGGCAGCGCGCGACGCCATGCCATGATGCGCGCGCGTATCTGCTCAGGGTCGCGCCCATCCACCTTTTGATCCGCATATCCGACAATCTCGTCATTGGCGCCGAGCCCCGCGTGAACCAGCACCGGGGTGCCGACCGCATTGGCCTCGGCCAGAACCAGACCGAATGTCTCGGCGAAACTGGTCTGGGGATAAAAGAGGCACAGCGCCCGCCGCATCTGCCGAATGAGCGCCGAATGAGACAGGGATCCAATGAAATACACTCCGTCGGGCACGGATCCGATATTCCATCTAAGATATCCAGGATCGGCAACCGCAAGCGTCAGATCCGGCAGGCTTTGTCGCAATACGGAAAACTGATGGAACACCTCGGTCAGTCCCTTGTGGGGCGAGCTTGCGAAAAGGAGCCTCCTGGGATCGCGAGCAGTCTCATCAGGACACAAGTCCTCACTCAGTGGATTGTAGATCACACGCAGCCGGGGGGTATCGTTGACGCCCAGAAAGGCGCCGAGTTCCCTGGCATGTGTACCCGATACGCATATCACGGATATATCGACGGCCTTCAGCGCCGCACCCATCTTGCGATTGTGCCGGCCGGGATAGACATGCAGCCATAGGAAGATAGGCACATCCGGATGTTGCTTGCGCAGTTTCAGCGCCACCTTCCAGCGGTTTATGACAATGATGGCATCGTGTTGGGGTGCAATGCGCAGTTCTGCCAAAGGACGGAGACATCCAACTCTGGACAGGTGGCGATGGATGCGCCCTCTCTGGTAGTGAGTGATTTCGAATTGCGCCCTTAACGCAGCCGTCACACGCAAGATGGTTGCTTCGGTGCCTCCCAACCCGCCAGTCTCCAAGTCACACAGATCATAGCCTGCGGCACTGCAGGGATCGACGAAAGCGATACGGGCGGCTCTCGTTTCATGGCGCAATTGTTTCATTGTGCAGCCACTCGTGCTGTTGAAATCGATGAAAGGATTTTCTCCACTTGTGACGACGTATGCGGAGCGATCGGAACGTCACGGCGACGCAGCAGATCGGGGCGGCTTACAAAGCTGACATCGAAGGTCTCGATATCTACAGGCACCGGGCTGACAGTGCCGTCGCGCCGCCATTCCTCGACCTTTCCCCAGACCATCAGGCGGTCCGTCTTGCGCAGGGCGCTATCGTAATCCGAGACCTCTAACTGCGTGAGACTGCCTGGCGTTTCGATTTTCGTCAGCAAGAGTTCGGGAATGATCCAAATGATCTCGCCATTCAGGATCAGACGGTTACGGAATTCGCGATCTTCCTCGATGCACTCCTCGAACCCTCCGAGCCGCCCGAACACATCGGCGCGGAACAGGCCGGAATTGATGTGGGTCCACTCGCCCGGCACCTGACTGCCCATCTGAAGGTTCGGAAAGACGTCGTCCAGCAGAGAAATATCGCGCCTGATTTCGACACGGCGCCCGTCCGGCAGGATCAGTTCATGATGGGTGAGCGCCGCACTGACCTCCAATCTCTGGCCAGCCTTCCTGCCCGACAAGCTCCAGTTCAAGCATTCGTCGGCGCCAATGTCAGGCGCTGTCAGAACGCGCACCTGGTGCAGAACCTTGTCGCGGTGCGGCACGTCGTCCGAGTCATGAAAGGTCACGGCATCGCCATCCGTCATCAGTAAGCCGACGTTCTTGGCATGGGCCGTACCGAGGTTGCCCGACAGCCGAACATAGTTAAAATTCGGGTTCTCAAAGAATGGGCGGACAGCTTCCAGGGTCGTATCGGTGCTGGCGTCGTCGATCACTGTGACCCGAATATTCCACCAAGTCTGGTCGAGCGCGGCGCGAATGGCCCTCGCGATCAGATGCGCGCGATTGAAGGTCGGAATGATGACGTCGACCAATGGGGCAAGCGGATCGGATCTCATGCGGTGATCTCCGTAAAGGATGTGACAATTGTCTCTCGGTAAGCATGCAGGCTTCGATCAGTCACCAGCGCGGCGGGCAGCGGCAACATCAGGGTCATTAACGCGCCGACAACCAATGGGTTGGCGGACGGCACCGTGATCAGGAGAATGGTCGCTGTCAGGAAAAGAAGAATGTGACAAGAATGCGGCTCGTGGGCAGATGCGTCCTTGCCGCAAAACTTGTCGGTCACGATGAAGCTCAGGTGGCTCCCGGTCAGCGCGTCAAACGTGGCCTTTGCCGATTGCGGAGCAAGCGCGATACGGCAGGCAAGCGCGTGAAAGAGAACCGAGGGTGGCTGATTGTCGCGCAGAGCGCGCGCTGCAACCCGCATTGCAATATCACTCAGACCGAGCACAATGATGCTGGCAGCGACTGTGGCAGCCAAGGAGTGACCATGCCCGGTCAACAGCCACAGCGTCAGCAATGCGCAAGGGATGAGGGTCAGATTGAACCAAGCCGTCAATTGCGAGACGACGACCAGCCTTTTGTGGGCGTTGAAGACGCCTGCAGGCATCAAGATCGTCCAGATGTGTCTCAAAAGCGTTTGAACGTTTCCACTGCACCAACGATATCTCTGTTTTTCGAGGTCCTTGAGTGAAAATGGCAGCAAGCCTTCCCCGACGACCTGATTGATGAAACGGCCTGCATATCCGGCATTGCAAAGCCGCACTCCGAGTTCCGCATCCTCTGTCGTGGTCGCACTGGACCATCCATCGACGGCGATCAGAGCCTCTTTGGAAATTACGCAAAGTGTGCCGGTCAGCAGGACAGCTTCAGCCTCATCCGCCGCTGCGGCGTTTGTGCGGAAATACTCCTCCAGCTCGGCATCGACCCCCGGTGCGGTCGTGGCGGTGCCCGCATAGGATTGCGGAAACTGCACGAAATCAGCTCCGGTCCTTCTGAGCGCCTCGGCGGCAAGGCTTAGAAAATCGCGGTGGACACTATAATCGGCATCGACGGTGACAACGTGGGTCGCCTTGGGATCGGTGTGTTCCAGGGAGATGTTCAAAGCACCCGCCTTGGCGCCTTGAACTCCGGTCTGATGGAGAAACACCACACGGTCAGGATAGGAGGCGCAAAACCTCTGGACCGGCTGCCACAGTGACGGGTCGGCAGTATTGTTATCCATCACGATGATCTCATAGTCGCCGTGAGGCCAATCCTGATCCAAAAGCGCACGCAGGGTGCGGATCACGAGTTCAGGCGGCTCGGAATGCGTTGCGACGTGGATCGAAAATCGTGGGGCAGCGACATTCTGCCGACTTCTGGGCAATCGTGTCGGCAGACAGGCGACAATCGGCCGAAGCGCCATCAGCGTGATCTGAACTGCCATGATTACCAAACATACTACCAGGCCTACCGCCGGAATGACAGCTGACAGAATCAACACGGCACACACAGTGAGAAGCCCAAGTTTCATCGTTCGCCCCCTAGGCGTTTAAGCGTGATTTATCTGTTAAATTTCAGTGACTTGCCTACTTCCAGCCGTCACCGAATATGCAACGATCTCCGTTGCCTTTGGTTCCCTCGCGCATGACTGATGGAGGCACACGCAGAGACCCAATACTGCCCAAGGGGACCGGGCCTGGCTTTCAACTGGATTGAATCAGGCTGAAACGATCAAGCTTGCGGAAACCAAGAGGTATCCATCTCGGCGTATCGATCATGGAAGTCGGTAAGCCTGATCATATCATCTTCCCGCAAGATTTGGACGCGGTCGTGATCCCTGCGGATAAAACCGTTCTCTTCCATTTGGAGCAATGTCTTGCTGATGTAGACATTGGTCAGTCCAAGGTAATCTGCGATATGACTCTGCGTCATGGGCATCCGCAATGTGTCAGTCAGACCGTGGTTGGTTATCCTCAGCCGCGAAATCATATCGAGAAGCATGTAGCTGATCCGCTCCTGCGCGCTCATACGGCCCATCGCCCTCAACACATCGAGTAGAACGACTTGATCCCGCAACGCGATCGACAGCAAAAGCGCCGAAAGTCTCGGTGCTTCGCGCAGGATTTCATCCAACGATGACTTGGGAAATGGGCACAAGCATAGGTCTTCTACTGTACGCAGGGTGGTTGTGGTGTGCTTCAAGGCGACATCTGGAAAGCCGATAATATCGCCCGGATGATGGATCTTGACGATCTGACGCCGACCGTCGGGCAAATCGGTATAGCTGAAGGCCCACCCGTGCTTGACAACATAGAGATCTTTGTTCTGGTCTCCGCCCTGATAGACCTCTTGCCCCCGCTCAAACGTCTGCTCGGCCTTTTCCAGCTTGGCCAGTCGTAGCGCGTCAGCGTCGGATAGAGTGACATAATGCGATAACTTGGTGATAAGGCAGCTTGTTTTACTGGTCATGAAGCTCGTCCTTTTTATTGCCCCGGATATGGAGCCAGCCAAAAACATTGAGGACCACGAATATCAGTGCCGATATGAAAGCCGCTTCTTTCAAGAAACCCAGCCCGCACGCGATACCTATCGATCCGACCGCCCAAATCGCTGCTCCGCTGCGGACACCTCTCAGCCGCCCGTCATCGCTTGGCGACATGATTGCTCCTGCTCCCAGAAAACCGATACCGCCGACGATACCCTGAATCAGTCGGGTGGGGTCGATGGTAATTGCATCATCTTCGGCCATGCCGCTCAGCGCGAAGTTCAGGGTGACAGTCATCAGGGCAGCCGAGCCGATCGCGACCAGGACGTAGGCACCGGCCCCCAGCGGCTTTCCCTTGAACTCGCGATCGAGACCGACGACCAGCCCACATGCTCCGGAAAACAGGACACGGAGTATAAATTCACTGAAATCGACCATCTTCCACGGACTCTCAAATTCGATGTTGCTGCTTCACGCTCATCTTCTAACCGCTAAGTGGGAGGCTTCAGTTTAAACTGTATTGAAGCAGGATCTGCGTCAGGAGGCTATGGTCGTGTATCGTACGATGGGATTTGTGGGGTCTGTTGTGATGCTCTTTTCAATGGCGGCACTGTTCAGCCCGGTAGAGTTTGACTGAACTGGTTCAGTACTTTCCGCTCTACCGGTGTGGAATGGTATCGTTGAGGATTACCTCTGTGCTCAACTGAGACGGCTGGAGGACAAGGTGTCATGAGGCGAATGCGCTCAACTCTGTCTAGGCCGAGCTGCCGCAGGCAGCCTGCCGCCATTAGTTTCAATGTCCGTCAGCTTGTCTCCCTAGAGGCAATTGAGGAAAAATGGTGATGGCCCGAATCCTGGTTCTCGATAACGAGGCTGTCATCGCTCTCGACCTGTCCATGATACTTGAGGACGAGGGTTTTAGTGTCTGTGGGCCCTATAGCGACAGCGATGCAGCTCTGGCGGCTATTGAGGAGAGTGTTCCGGATGGTGCGCTGCTTGACGTCAATCTCGGACAGGCTCGAACCAGCGCTATTGTCGCAGCAAGTCTGGAATATCTATCTGTCCCCTTCGCTTTTCTTACCGGGTATGATCACCTCGACGAAAAACTCGGACAACGTTTTGGCGACCGGCCACGGGTGGTCAAGCCGTTTGACCCCACGAGAGTTTTAGCCGTTGTAAATGAAATGCTAAGAAAATAAATCCGGCATGGGGCCAGATTTGGTCGGGTTGCTTAAACATTAGCTATCCCGAAATGGTCTGAGGCAGTTCAACTGACTGAATGTCGCGCAGTCATTTTTTAACGCGAGATGGAAGGAGAATTCATTAGGTTTGGGAGGCAGTTAACCGTAATCCTCGACCCGTGTGACGGTAAGGGCTGACACACTTATACGGGATTGTCAGCCCTCACCTCATTGATGGGCGAGCGCGTTCTAATTCAATGCTCGTGCTCAGGCAGGTTTTTCAGCTCGTCCTTTGTCATGGCGGTCGTCGCGTGGACATTTCCATTTTCGTCGCGCATGAAGTTCAGGGAGGAGATTGGCAGGGAAACTGGCTTTGCCCCAATGCCCAGGAATCCCCCCACATCTACAATGGCTTGAGCCGACTGGCCTGAGCCATGGAAATGTGACACGTCCCCGATATGACTGTCATCCGGGCCGTAGACATTGGCGCCATCCACATTCATAGAATTCAGCTCATCTGCACGGATAGGGGTATGCTTGGAGTGGTCCATTATAGCACCTCGCTAAGATTGATGATGTCTAGTACAGATCCAACAATCTCTTGCCCGCCGAGTTCCTCCATTTGCAGGTGGCTAAAACTTTCGAGCGGAAATCCGCGCGAACATCTGCCATTAGTGTTTTTGAATGATCTAATAGCCCAAGTTCGAAACGCAGGGATCGTTTATTGCCAGATGAGCGGCGTCCCACAGGGCGGGACAAACTTCCGCCTCGGCATGGCCATTGCGCAATCGGCGGCACGCACCGACCGGAATATCCGCCGCAACAAGAACGTGGTCGGTCATGAGCGCAGCAGTTTGCGGCGCGAGGGCGGCATGTATCCCATCGAGAGACACTCCAACATCACAGGGTGTGAAGACACTGGCCCCGCCGACCCCGGTATCAGTCACTGCCTCACCAAATGGCACACCGACAGCCCCGAGGACGCATACCACAGTCTGAAGTTCGATAGCGCGCGCCCGTGCGCAGCTGAACACCCTATTGTAGCCGGTGATCATATCCGTCTTGGCAGGGATGATGATCAGGTCAAGGTCGAGGCCTCCCAGGCGAGACCAGAGGTCTGTAAATTCGCTGTCCAGACAGATTATCATAGCGACACGCAGACCGTTCCATTCGATGACATTGATGGTATTGCCACGAACCGTTATTCCGCCGGAACCTTGGGCTTCCAGGGGCGTCAGGCTTAGCTTGTCCTGGCTGTGACGATCGCCTTCCGGCGTCAGCAACCACGCGCGATTCACGAAAGTGGGTACGCCGTCCGCATCGCCAGCAGCAAAAGGGATCGTGCCCGCAAGGATCGATACCCCGTGCGTGGTGGACATCACGGCAATTGACTCAAGCGCGATCTGCCCGCAATCAAACAGCCAGCCCATGACATCGTTCTTGGGCAAATCCAAAGGAGCAAAGCTCAGCCATTGCGCGCAGGCGAACTCGGGAAGGACCAGCATGTGGCCACCGCGCGCCGCCGTCTGCGCAACACGCGCTTCAAGTTCGATAAGCCATTTTTTCAAATCCGGTACTACGGGCTCCAGATTGGCAGCCCAGAGGTCGATCGAAACGGTTTCCATATTTTTTTCCTGAAGAGCGATCCGGCAAGCGTGGTTCCGCTTTCAGGATCAGCTAAGAAGCATAACCGACCCCCGGGATTGGATGTCGGTCTTGTTTCGGTATGAACTTTACCTGGCACACATTCATCAAACTATATGCAACAGAGCATCATTCTTAGGCCTGCTCTGCATTCCGGTCGACTCGAGCCTCCGACGCTGCTGGCAGTCCGACCGTGACTTCCGGTCCGCCACAAAAGAGAGGCCCATCCGCGAGAGATGGGCCCCTTAGCTCGTCTTCAGTTACGACAGAAATTAGCCTTCAAATTCAGGCTGGTTTTCCAGCGCTTCCTCGGTGCTCTCGATGTAGATCCGCAAATCGTCACCGTCTTCCGCTTGCAAGATTTGCAGTTCGTCAAAGGTCACGGCAACGGGCTTTTCGCCAAGGCCAAGAAACCCGCCAACGTTGATAACGACCCTATCCACTTTTCCGCCATCGCCGAGGACAAGGGATTCAATCTCGCCGACGCTTTCGTCATTCGAGCCGTACACCAGAGTGCCTTCAAGGTCTTCAGACGTCATTTGACGCACTGCTCCCATGTCAGCTTCCCGATAACCTTCGCGCTCGACAGCCGGGCGCGTCAGCATTGGGCGGTCACTTTCCACCGCTGCATCATCATTGCTGGCATTCGCGTCAGCCTCTTTTGATGCCTCTTGAGTCTGTGCCATCTCGGCTTCGGACGTCTCGACTTTCGTGCCGTCCTCTTCAGCCGCCATTGAAGCAGTCTGGTCGCCCCGGCCATTGTTCATATCGCGCTCAAAAGCAGGCGCCGCTTCTAGAGCCTCCTTGGAAGTCGATACAACGAGGAAGCGATCGTCGCCGTCTCCCTCTTCTCGAACGACAGTGATATCGTCCATGGAAACAGTCACATCGCGCTCGCCCATGCCAAGAAATCCACCGACGCCCAGAACCACTGCGCTGACTTGACCGTCTTTGGTGACGATGAGATCGTTGATCTCGCCGATGTCGTCCCATTCCTGCTCGCCGCCATCCGCGATGGTCGCATCGGCGTTCATCTCATTCTCAGAATTGTAGATGCGCATACCAATCAAATCAGAGGCGTAGAAATCGCCCTGCTGATATTTGACCTCGCCAAAGCTACCCTCGTTGGTCTGGCCCTGTGCCACACCAGTCATGGCAAGGACGATGGCCGTCGTAGTCAAAAACCGTTTCATGGAAGACTCCTGTTTGTTGCATGACGAACACGTCGCCAGCACAACATCGCGCGGGGCCCGCGGTTCCGTATCGCATAGAAATTCTTGCCGGTCGCAATGATGTCTGTCTGCTAAGGCGCATCATCTGACTCTCTGGGTTTGCCCAACACGGCAAACCCCAGCTTGGGCGAGGTGGACGGCCAATGAACGCGTATCACGCATCCGAATGCCGAGCGCGGCGTCAATCTGATATTAAAATCCGTCCTCCAGATCCGGAACGCACACCCCTCCTTCGTTCCCAGCCCCCGGATTCCGAAGTCGCTTCAGGCTAACCCTTCGCTGAAATAAAGGTCGGCTTATCACTAAGTCTCTTCATGGGGCTTCAGCGTCAGAGGGTCGATCGCAGAATGCTACCCCGTGCGCCTTCGCTACATCACCTGTCGATAGAAACTGAATGCCGAGTCCCTCGAGGGTAGACTGCAGAGCGTCTACGGAGCGCATCTGCATTCCGCCCCGGCCGCTTTCAAATCGACTGATAGTGGCGGGGGCGACATTTGCCAATTCTGCCAACTCCCGAACACCCAAACGCACGGCGTTCCGCGCCATCTTCAATTGCTCCGGGGTCAATTTAATATCCCTGTGCTTAAAAGTTATCACTGTGTGTTGACAATGTCAGCACGATGCGCTAACTTATTATCACAAGGCAGCAACTAAGCAAGTCAAGGAGATTACTCAATGCCCTGGTCAACACCCATCCATAACAAAGCACCTTCCATTCCTCTCCACGCAGAGGTTGGCAAAGATGCCACGCACTCAGCAAGTCCGCTGGTCCCTACAGATGTGATCAAGGCTTTTGCTCACTTGAACGATACGCTCGACTACGCGATTGAAGCAGAGCGGGCGCTTGACCACCGCAACGGGAGTGACCCTTCAGTAGATGATTGGGTGCGTGAAGCTGAGGCGGCCTGGATCGCGGTAGAAAAAGTCCTCGCGGCTTTGACCGCTAAACCTGCGCATGACGCATCTCACCGCGCCTTGGTGAATATGGCCAAGAGCACGACGACGCTCATGAGCACGCAGTCCCTCCTGGACTTCCACACTGTTTTTGACGGCGCACGCCTCGCGGCGTTTGGGCGTCGCATCTCAGCTTCTAGTCGGCTGTCACAGCACATCAATCAAATGCTCGATGAATGTCAGAAACACCTCGCGGCTATCGCTACATTCGATCTGTATCAGCCTGCCTGTGACCCGGACGATCTGCCGTACGCACTGAGCGAGATGTGGGCAGACGCCTGCTGACGCTCCCTTAGCACCCCCCAAAAAATTGATCGCCGCGCACGTGCGGCACTCCTCCTCATTTTGCCGCCCCTCATGGGCGCGGCCTCTCCAGACGTGTTCAAAAGGATCTTTCGCCATGTTCCACAAGAAACCTCTCCACATCCCCCACGGCTCCCGCAACATCGCTGATGACCAGTGGTCGGAATTCCGCCGTCCCATCCCCGAGCTTTGGGAGATCATCGCCGAAGAGAAAGGGTATCGCATCGATCGCCGTGTCCTCGATCACCTGCATGTCGTCCTCGAATGTCTGACCTGCGGCGCGCATACGGCACACCGGGTCTCCAACCTTCGCTCCGCGCAGCCCGCCTGCGGCGGCTGTCAGCAGGCGGCGCGGCTCGATGATGCCGCAAAGGCAGGCTTTGTCTTCAAGAGGCGCGATGAGGAAGATCGTCACTATGCCATCTATACGCTGCCCTGCGGTCATGACGCGCGGCTTCAGTGGGGCCGCGTCGCCAAGCTTGCGAAAGAGGGCCCCGCGCCCAAGGGTCGCGGGTATCACTGTGATACCTGCTACGCGAAGAAGCTCGAACGTCTGGCGTCCACTTGGGGCTGGACCCTGATCGGCGCCGACACCGAGGGGAACCCCAACTACCGCCTGCTGTGGCACGATGCCTGTGGCCACTCGCAGCGCGTAGCCACGGCCAATCTCGAGACCGGCCGCTTCAACTGCGGCGGCTGCGGCGAATGTTGGTCCGCGGCGCCAAGCGCGCTCTACATGGTGCGGTTCTGGGTGCCTGGGCTGGGGTGGTTCGTCAAACTCGGCTACAGCCGCTATCCGGGAAGGCGGATGCGCTACCAGCTTGGCCTGCGCGAGGACGTGGAGGCCGAGCTTATCGACGAGGTGCCGGTGCGGAGCGGCCAAGTTGCCCTGCGTATGGAGCGCGCCCTGCACCGGGAGCTCAGGGCCGAGCACCCTGAGAAGGTCATTCCGCGCGATGAGCTGGCGGCCTGGATCAACGTGACGTCAGAGGTCTACACCGCCGAAGCCGAGCCGATCATCCGGCGTATGCTCGACGAGGTCGAGAGCACGCACTGGCCGCGCAAGGACAAGACCGAGAGCTCCTGCGAAGACTGAGGTCAGACGGCCCTCACACCGCCCCCTCTACAGCTCTACTTCCCCCGCGCCGCATCTCGGCGCGGGGCCACCCGACTATTGCCTTCATGAAGGATCTCGCCATGCCCTACACGCCACCCGAATGGGCCCCTCTCGCGGCTGCCGCGCTGGCCCGCCTGCGCAATGAATACCTGCATGCGACGGATGACCTGCGCCTCGAGGGCCGCCCGTGGCAGCGGCGCGATCGTGCCCGGCGCCCGGACCGCAAGATGTCTGACCGCGGCTCCGGTCCCCTCGATTGGCTCGCCACATCGCCCACCGCGACACAGATCCTGCTCGAGGAGCAGGAAGCCGTCCGGAGCGCAGGCGGCGATCCTCTCACTGTCGATGCGGACGGTCTGGATCGCCCGGTTGTGCATGTGCCCGGAACGGATCTGGCGTTGATGTTCCGGCTCTGCGCGACGCTTGGCTCTATGGCCCGCCTCGACGCGATCATGGCGCCGGGCGCCGTCACGCTGATCGAGACGGGAGGCGATCTGGATGTGATCGATGCGCGCCTCATGCTCGCGGCGACGATCCTGCCCGAGGACACGGAATTGCTCCCGCCGGATCGTATCTGCGATCCGACATACAGCCCTGATCTTTGCGTCGTGGAGGTGGGCGCGGATGACCGCAGAAAAATCCGGAGCACTCAGGGGACCACCGAAGCCCTGACGCAGGGCCTCGAGGCGCCATGCCCCGTCCTGATCCTCGCCGAGGACCGCGCCGCGATTCCGGCGGAGATCCAGCGGATGCTCCCGAAACCGCTTCGGCTTGCGCCTCTGTCGCGCGATATCCTTATGGCCCTACTCGCGGCGCATAACAGCAGGGCGGGCAAGATCGACCCCTTCGTTTACGATCTGCTGCCGCCCGATCGTGATCTGGCCCGCCTGCCGGGCGCCTCCTTGATGTTTGCCTTGCGCGCCGGCACGCCCAGGGCGATCGCGGCGCGGTTGTCGGAACTAGTGGAGGAGCCGGTGCCCCGCCCCGCGCTGAGCCTTGATGACATCGAGGGATATGGCGAGGCCGAGGCGGTTGCCCGTCGCATGGTCTCCGATTTACAGGCGTGGGCTAAGGGCAAGGTCGATTGGAACGATGTCCAGCGGTCCGTGCTCTTCTGGGGGCCGCCCGGCACCGGTAAGTCGCATCTGGCCCGTGCCATGGCGGGCAGCGCGGACGTAGCGCTCGTACGCGGAAGTTTTGCGGAATGGCAGGCATGCGGTCATCTTGGAGACATGCTGCGCGCCATGCGCGCGTGCTTCGCGGAAGCTGCGGCCTCCACACCTGCGATCCTCGTCATCGATGAGATCGATGCCGTGGGCGACCGTGGCGACCCTGAGCGCCATAACACAAACTACCGCACGCAGGTCATCAATGCCTTCCTGCTGGCCCTCGATGGTCTGGCCTCAAATGAGGGCGTCATGCTGGTCGCCACGACCAACTACCCGGACAATATCGATGCGGCGATCCTGAGGCCCGGACGGATCGACGCCAAGGCAAACGTCCCCCTGCCCGGCCTGCGCGCCCTCGAGGGGATGCTCCGGGGCGGGCTTGGCGCCGAGATCCCCTCCTCCGAGATGGCGCGCCTCGTGCGTGCGGCCACCGGCGGCACGGCTGCGGATGTCGATGGCGCTCTGCGGCAGGCGCGTAGCGTCGCCCGGAGCGAGGCGCGCGAGGTGACGGTAGAGGACCTTCAGCGGGCCCTCGGCGACACGACCGAGGAGGCCAATCCGGCCTGGGAGCGCCGGGTCGCACTGCATGAATGCGGACACGCCATCGTTGGCACATGTCTGGGCATCGGCCGGGTCAAGCGCGTGGTTCTGACCCGCGATGGCGGTCAGGCCTGGATGTCCTACGCTACGGGCAAGTCGGTCCTCTCGGATATCGAGGATGAGTTGGCCTACGCACTTGCGGGCCGCGCAGCCGAGCGGCTGATCCTCGGCACCGTGGCCGCCGGAGCGGGCGGCAACGCGATGTCGGACCTCGCGCGTGCAACGCAGACGGCAACGGATATCGATCTGCGGTTTGGCCTCGGCGCCGAGGGACCCGTCTGGCTCGACATGACCTCCGCCGCCTATCTCCGGGTCCCGGACAACGCCGCCCGGATCCGGGCCCGCCTCGAGGCGGCCGAAGCCCGGGCGATCCGGATCCTCGAAGAAAAGCGCGACCTCTTGATCCGGATGACGGAGGATCTGGTCGAGGTGGGAATGCTCGAAGGCGACAGGCTCGAGGCGTGGCTGGAGGAGGTCCGGACGGAGGTCCATCCGGCCGGATCCCGCTTGCTAGGTCGGGACATGCCAGGATGTCCGGACCCGGTGAAGAGCCATGGAATCGGCCATGTCGAAGACGGCGACGCAACGTTCCGAGATGAGCGATCCCCCTGACACTCGCACCTGTTTTGCCCCCCGCCGCGGATCGCTTCGGAGCGCAATCGGATCTGCACTTCCGGGCAATAGTACTGTCTTGCCCTACCCTCAGACCTCTAACTCTTCCCGCCCTACTGCCCAATCCTGACGCCGAGAAGCTGCCTCAGAAGCGCCGAGAAGTCTCCAATCCCGCATCGAGAAGTCACCCGTCAGGGGTGGCGCCGAAGATGTGGGCAGGCCGGGGCGCTTGCGCCCCCGGGGGGACGGCTTGCCGTCCCCATACCCTGCTAAAAGTATGGCAGCCAGTTCGGAGAAGTCACCTTGCTAGGAGATTTGCTAGCTCCTCGAAATAACCTTGAAAAACAGCGGCTAGAGACGAACCTAGTATTGGAAGGACACCCAAAAATGGATCGGTAAGCGACATGGAAATTACGAAGAATACCTTGGACGACATTCGAAAAGACCTCGAAAAGTCCGTAACCGGAGATCGGAAAATGACCTCGAAAAAGATCGAGGTCGCCCTTGCTCCGGACATCCACAAGCAAATGAGCGCGGGCGTCAAGCTCATGACGATTTACGAGATAGTAAGAGCCAAGCTGCCCAAAGAGGCAAGGCTGACGGAATCGACCTTCAAGAAATATTGGCGGAACGCGCGCGACGAATTAAGGCTCGAGCCGATCAAAGCCAGCGGCCGGAAGGGGCCGCGCGAGGCCGCTGCCGATGACCCGCAGAAAACCCTCGAAGCGGTCATCAGGAACACTTCTGCCATCAAATCATCCGCCAGTACCATCGCCGCGGATGACTTATTTCCTGATGATCCCGATGATCCCCAGATAAACACTTCCTCCAACTAGATGTAAGCAGACCATGACGAGTTGCAAACAATACCCGGGGAGTCCCTTAACAAGCGGATCCAGTCGTCGCGCACACCAACGAGTCGGCGGCCTTTGCCGCACCGGATCAGACATCTGTTGACGGGTCAGGATCCTTGGGACTCGTCCGGCAGGTTGATCTCGCCCTCGATCCGGTGTGACAGGTCGAGCCCCTCGACTTTCAGCACCACCTCCGCGTGCAGCGCGCCTCCGGGCAAAGTACCCGCCTCGCGGGCGGCACGCACGGTTTCTTCTATCTGCTGCTGCGATGTCACGCCAACGCGCTTGAGGAACTTGCGCATCGACATGTTGAAATCGTCATCGGTCATGAAGCTCTTCCCTTTTTGTAATCGTGACATGGCAGGCGCCTTTCTGCCGGGTCCAGCGTCAGCGGCAGTCACGCAGTTATCGATACCGAAGCCTATGTCACGGCACCGGTCGCGGGCAACACCGCCAAAAGGTTTCCGAGGCGAGCGCCGAGTGAGCCCTGCTTTCGACGCGGGGTCACAGGATCCATCACGGCAGCCGGGGCAAGTGGGTTCATGGTTGAAGCCCTGCGATTTCCGACAGACGGTGGGCGTGTCATCAATTCAAGCGATGAGGATCCTGTATCATGCCAGCGGACTCGGAACCGATGCGATCCGGCTCGGGGATCGTGCTGATGTGCGTCGGCATCGCCTGCCTTGCTATCAACGACACCATCGCCAAGCTGCTGACAGACAGATATTCGCCGGTCCAGATCCTTTTCCTGCGCAATCTCATCGCGCTACCGCCCGCGCTCGCCATCGCGATGACAATGGGTGGCAAGGTGGCCCTGCGCTCCCATCGGCCAATGGCCCACCTCCTTCGGGGAAGCGTCTGGACCTGCGCGGCAGTGCTCTACTTCATCAGCCTGAGGCATCTCGGGCTTGCCGAAGCCACCACACTGGTCTTCGCGGCGCCCATCTTTATCATCGCGCTGTCCAGCCTGCTGCTGGGCGAACATGTGGGATGGCGGCGCTGGTCGGCAGTGATCGTCGGTTTCGTCGGCGTGCTGATCGTGGTGCGCCCGGGCAGCGAGGCTTTTCAGGCGGTGGCTCTCTACCCAGTGGGCACCGCGCTGTTCTACGCGGTTCTGATGATCGGCTCGCGCTGGGTGGACCCGCGCGAGAACGTCTGGACTCTCATGCTCTACCTGGTCGGAGCCGGGGCGCTGATAAGCGGCATCTTCAGTCCGTTCTTCTGGACCCCGATCCGGCCCGGCGATCTCTGGCTTTTCGCCGGCATCGCGGTCGCGGGGACGGCGGGCATGACGTTGATCACGCAGGCGTTCCGCTTCACCTCGGCGTCACTCGTGGCACATTTCGAATATACCGGACTTCTGTGGGCGACGCTGCTCGGCTGGCTCGTCTGGAGCGACATTCCCGATCTGGCCACCCTCCTCGGCGGTAGCATAATCGTGGCAAGCGGTGTGTTCATCATCTACCGTGGGGACCGCGTGGACGGCTGACACGCGCCAACGATGTTCTCATGGGCGGCGTCAGATTTTCGCAAGCGCCGCACACCCCTCCCCGGCTTGAAAGGGACTGGGCGCAGTCGGATCCCGATTGCGCGAAAGACGATTGGCGAGATCGTCGTCTACACCATTGCGGACAAAGCGTGCCGACGCTTCAGCGTATCTCGCAAATGCGGTCGATCCAAATCCCTCGGCAGGCAATCCCGATGGGAGCGGCAGTCGTCATGTATCGTTTTTCACGACCTGACCTCTTCTTCGCCTCACGGTGCCGGCGGGTCAGATTTGGGCGGTAGGAGGAGAATACCAAAAAAAGGCGTGGGAGGATTTTCACGGGGGTCGATTAAAATCAGGGAACTGCAATTACCTGAGTAAGAAACAATGGCACGAGCACATGACGGCAAGAGAAGATCAAGCAAGCGGCGCGCTACACGGCAGATCTACAAGCGCGTGACCCCCGAAGTTCTGGCAGACTTCATGGAGCGCGCAGATGCAGCCGGATACGCCGATCATCAGGCATATTTGACGGCTTTCATCACTGGCGAGATCGAGCCGGACCTCGCGGCAAGAAAGGTCGCGGTGCAGGGTCTCGGCCACATCGGTAAAATCGGCTCCAACCTCAACCAGCTCGCGCGCGCAGTGAACGCTGGGCGCTTGACTGCCCTCGGACCGGAGGAACGCAAGATCATCGAAGCCGCATGGATTGCAGTTAGGCAGGTCGGCGAAAGCGTCCAGAAAGCTCTGCAGAAATGATCTGCGAAATTATTGGCAAGACTGGCGAGAAAGGAAGCGGTGGAGGCCGTGAGGCATTCGTACCCGGCGTTCATTATGTCTGCAGAAAGGCCAGTCAGATCGAGGCGCGCAATCTCTTATCCTCCAGCTGGAAGAATACCCCGAGAGAGATGCTTCTGACCTCGGAGCTCTCGGAGAGGGTTCAGAAACCTTATTACCACCTCGTCTTGTCATGGCATGAAACGGAGAGGCCGACCGACGCGCAGATGATCGAGGCCATGGAGTATTTGATTGACTCGCTGGGGCTTGCTGAGCATCAGGTCGTGATCGGCACGCATAATGACACGCCGCGCAAGCACATTCATGCAATAGTGAATACGGTCCACCCTCTCACGGGTCAGGTGTGGTCCAAGTCGAATGACCATGCGAAGGCGGAAGCCGCCTGCCGTCAGATCGAGCTGGATCAGGGATGGTCGCACGATCGAGGACGGTTCGACTTCGACGTCATCGAAAAAGACGATCGCAAAATTGCCAAGCTGAAGAAAAACCCCATCGCCTGGGAGAAGAAGAAGCAGGCTCGCGCGGCAGGAAAACGCCCGAAATCCTCCGCTGATATCAAGTTTGAAAAATCGACAGGCTTCGAGACGTTCGAGCACGGCATTCCGGATGGTCTCAGGCAGAAATTTGCAGCGCTGGAAAGCGCGGCTTCCAGTTGGACGGAACTCCACGCAGCCCTCGGGGCGTATGGCCTGACATATTACAAGTCTGGATCCGGCGCGCGCGTCGGTATCATGGGCTCGAGCGAATATACGAAAGCGTCAGCTTTTGGATCGAAGTTCAGCATCTCGAAAATGGAGAGATCACTCGGTCCGTACGAACCGCCCGAAACCGAGTATCAGAACGATCTGAAAGTGAACCGCGTCGAGGTCGCTGCCTTGGTCGCGCCGCCGCCGGATGAAGATGAGAAGGCTACGCGCGCATCTGCTTTCAAGCTCACCCTGCTGCGCCGGATCTACACCGATATTCACATCGATCCGAAAGTAGCACGGGCAATCCGCTTCGTGAATCTTGCCGACACGCCTCCGGAAATCTCATTTGCGGATGGGTCAGCCGTTGTCGATCTCGGCCGCAGGCTGTCGACAACGCAGAGCACGGCAGAGACCCGTGCCACGATGATTGCCATGGCGAAAGCAAAAGGCTGGTCTTCCGTGCGTCCCATTGGAACCCTTGAGTTCATTCGGCAAGCGGCGCTGGACTGCGCCGCGGCGGGCCTTCCTGTCCACGGCGTGCCGCTGGACATCCAGGAGTTGGCAGATCGAGCCCTTGAGCAGACCGAAAAGCGCCAGCGCCGTATTGAGCGAGCTGCCCGGAACATGCAGAGGGGCCACATGGCAGACCTGAAAGAGCGAGAAGACATGATCGCGACAAACGCGCAGGAGCGCAGGTGGAAGGCCCTGATGGTCGCAGACATCACGGCCGAAGCCAAGGCCGCGCAGGAGGCGATTGGCTTCGGCCGGGGTCCAGGACCATCAACGCTCCGAAAGATCAATCGGGAGGAACGGAATGACTGGATCGCATCTCTTCCGGATATGCAGACCGTGTCGAACCCTCAGCCAGCGCCCGATATGGCGAAACAGGACGACAAAGGGCGGCGCCGGATCGCGCATCAGCTTCGCGGCAATGACCAGGCCGAGATTGAGGAGATGAAGCGTTGCGATATCGAGATCATTGCGGGAATGGGCGGCTGGTCAGATGTATCTCGCACGCACCCCGATAGCGCCGACAGGCAGGGGTTGAGGTTCAGGATTTACCAACGCGGCAGCGATACGATCAAAGCAAGCCTGGTCGAGGGGAAGTGGCTCTGGACGTCCAACAAGTCGGGGACGAGCGGTTCGGTCGTCGATCTCTGGCTCCATGACAATCCCGGCCAGACCCTCGGGCGCGCACGCGCGGCCTTCCGCGACATCATAGGCAACCCACCCGCACTGGCAGCGTCTGCACCTTCCGTGAACGATAGCCCCGACGGGGATCATACCGACGCGCGTCGCCGATGGGAGGAAGCGCCGTATATCGGGCGCCAGCGATCCTATGCAGAGACCCGCGGGATCGACCGCAAGACACTCATTCGGTTCCGCCGCGATGTGAGAGCTGATGCCTTCGGCGGGATTTACTTCGCCCACCGAAACCCCGTGACAGGTGACATCCAGGGGTTCGAGCAACGCTGGGAGAAGAATGGCGAGAAGAACACGGCCCGCTTTGCGAAAGGGGGTCGCAAGACCGTGAACGTCCTTGGCGATTCCTCCATCGCCACACGAATGGTTGTCTTTGAAGGAGGGCTCGATGCCCTCGCCCTCGCCGAAATGGAGGACCGAAGCGACACGATCTACGTCAGCACGGGCGGCGGCTTCGGTCCATTGTCGGAAGCCGCACTACGCGAGCACGGACGAGGCAAGACGGTGCATTCCGGTTTCGACAATGACGCCGCCGGGGGCCTGCTCGATGGCAAGCTCCGGGCAATCTTTCCTGCTGCCGAGCGTCTTGCTCCACCATCGCGTGTCGAGGGTGCGGCGGGTGTCTGCAAGGACTGGCTCGATGTCCTGGTTGCCTTTAAATCCGTTGGCGCCGATCCGCAAAGGATGGAAACCGGATGTGACGTGCCGCCCGAAAGAGAGACCGAGCCCGTATCTGTGGATGAGGATCCGGCCGACCAGCCATTCCCATCGACGAATGATGGGCCCAGCTTCTGACAGCGAATGATACCGGGAGAGCCCGGAGACGTCTCATGGCCCGTTCGGCTTCAGCTGGCTGGAAGTTCTCCTGACCCACGGGCTTCATCAAGTTCGTTTGCGAAATAGTTTTACGAGCCACGACCTCAGTCAGGGCGAAATGCGGCGCTTAACTCAATATACTATTTCGCGGGACGCCCGCCGCGCGCCGCCGCAGAGCGGCGATTACCCTGCGGTAGCCCTGAGCCGCTGTGCATCCATAGTGTAGGTTTTCCAATATTATATGAAGGGAAGCTCTGAGCCAGCACGCCTGTCAGGCCAGTTTGCGCAATTCTTTTTCAAGGATGCGGCTTATTGGCGGCTCGATAGCGTTCGGCAGCGCGCCACGATAAAGCAGACGGTCGGGTTAGGATGAAGGCCAGGTTCGGTCTGCATCCCGAACGCCTGATCGCAGATACGGCCTACGGCACCGGACCGATGCTGGGCTGGCTGGTCGATAGCGAGATCGCGCCGCACATACCGGTGTTCGACAAGTCCGGGCACAGTGGCGGCACCTAGACGCGGGCGGACTTCGAGTGGGACGCCGAAAACGACCAATTCACCTGCCTCGAAGGCCATGAGCTCAAGCAGTTCCGCCGGAACTACTCAGACCCGAGCCGGGGACCGACCGGCAAAGGAACGGCCCGCTACCGCGCATTGAAGGACGTCTGCCAGGCGTGCCCATCCAAAGCCAAATGCTGCCCCAACCCCGAGGCGCGCAAGATTACCCGCGAAGAGCATGAAGACGCCCGCCAGGTCGCCCGCGACATCGCCAAGACCCGCCTATACGACACCTGGATGAAGCTTCGAAAAAGGTCGCGATGCTCTTCGCCCACCTCAAACGCATCCTCGGTATGGGCGCCTGCGATTACGTGGCCCATGCGGTGGAAGTGACGAATTCCTCCTCGCCGCCACCGCCCAAAACCTCCGGAAACTGACCAAGGTCTTTCCCGCACCGCAGCAAACGCAAAAAAGCCTGATAGAGAGGGCGCTCGCGCCGCATTTGGAAAAGCCATTTCTGCGCTCGCAAACGTTAATTTTTTTACAGAATGGGCGGATTCCCGTCATTCGCTGCAGGTGCGAGCGCACCCCCGGTCAACTGCGGAAGCTGACATTCAGCTGGGCACCCAAGCCGACGGCCTCTGGTCGACACCACGGGCGGATTCAAGCTATCGCAACGTCTCAACTCGCTCTCAAGACATTTGCGATGCAGGCCAAAGGCGTGAAGAACATGGTCTTCAGGACCCTCGACAATGATTTAGCAAGGAGTTCACGGTCTTTGCCTGAGCACCTCGGCGGTGTCCGACCGCTATGGACAGGTCATTTGACAGCAAGATGCGTTTCCTCAGCAAAAACGTCACCAAGCGGATATTGCCGAGCGTGAAAATTGACCGTGTCTAACCGCATAACTCGAAGAGTGGCTTCGGGGCGAAATCAGGCATCCGGAAATGGGTGACCTTCTGCATCTCCAATGCCCCACACCGCTTTTAGCAGCGAGCCGCCAGCTATTGTCTCGAGAAGTGAGCTGACGCAACCAAGCCGAAGCAGAAGATACAAAGTATCAGCTTAGTTACCGCATGATTATGTCTAGAGAATGGGGAGAAGCTCAAGTTTACGTCGTTCAGATATCCCTCCCAAGTGACAAGACAATCACCTTAGAGAGGTTGTTCATTAGTACCAGATCCGGTTCCCTGAAATCGACTGGAAGCTCGAGCTTGTAGGCCGGCGTGAATAATTATCTTGCATAGAATCGCTTTTTCTTGAACTATAAGTTCGAGTTCAAATGCGAGCTCATACATAAATTTACGAGCAATGTAGCTCTCAATCGCAGCGTCAACTGCGGTCGAGGGCTATTTTTTTGCGTTTAACCATGACGCGGTCGTGAGATAAATGGGGAGTGAAACAATGAAGAGACGGGATTTCCTTGGACGTGCGGGGGCTGCCGGAACCATGGGTTTGGCAGGTGGGCTGTCGATGCCGGCATTGCTTGGCAGCGCGAGCCGCGCATATGCAGCAGGTGACGACATTCCGGTCGGGCTGCTGTTCTCGCTAACGGGCGCTGTGGCCGTTGTGGAGCATACTCTGCATGACGCCGCGCTGATGGCGATCGAAGAGATCAACGCCGCAGGGGGCGTACATGGCAAGCAGTTGCGCCCGATCATCGAAGATCCTGCCTCGGACCCGGCGACCTATGCCGATCGTGCGCGCCGTTTGATGATCCGTGATCAATGTG
Organism: Roseovarius roseus; assembly: GCF_043355935.2. Taxonomy (NCBI): domain Bacteria; kingdom Pseudomonadati; phylum Pseudomonadota; class Alphaproteobacteria; order Rhodobacterales; family Roseobacteraceae; genus Roseovarius; species Roseovarius roseus. Next base: position 155,843 of record NZ_JBHFPE020000006.1, read on the forward strand.
TAAGCGTCTTTGGCTCCTACACCTCGTCCAGTCGCCAGGCAGTTCTGCCCATCGCCGAGCAGCGCAATAATCTGTATTGGTATCCGACTCTCTACGAGGGACGCGAGTGTTCGCGCAACATCATGTATGGCGGTGCGGTCCCTAACCAGCAGCAAGACATCCTTCTTCCATGGCTGGTCGAGAATTTTGGCAAAAAATTCTACATGATCGGCAACAACTACGTTTATCCGAAAGAGGAAAACAACTATTGCCGCATCCTTTTGAATGAGCTCGGTGGCGAGGTTGTACACGAAGAATACGTGCCGATGGGTCATTCCGATTTCAGCTCGGCAATCAACCGCATTCGTGCCGAAGAACCTGACGTGATATTCACGACCCTCGTTGGCGACTCGGACGTGGCCTTTGCCCGTCAGTATCACGCGGCTGAACTCGATCCCGAAAAGATGCCGGTTTGTAGCCTGACCCGGTCCGAGGTCGAGGTGAAGGCCATCGGCGGCGAGGCGGCGGCTGGCCACTTCTCTTCTGCGCCGTATTTCATGGGCCATGAATCGGCCGAGAACGAGAAGTTCGTCGAAAGCTACAAGGCACGGTTCGGCGCGGACGAGGTCACGCACTTCGTCAGTGAGGCGGCTTACTTCCAAGTCTATCAATTCAAGGCAGCGCTCGAGAAGCTTGACCCGGCCAACATGAGCCCCGCGGCGATCCGCGATGCATCGGTGGGCATGACCATCATGGCGCCGCAGGGTGAAGTTCTGATCGACGATAACCTGCACGCCCATCTGTGGCCAAAGGTTGGCCAGTGGCAGTCGGACGGGCAGGCCAAGGTCATCCTGCAATCAGATGAGCGCATAGCACCAAAGCCCTTCGCGGCCTATCCGGGGCAGGAATGCACCGGCGAGGGTCTGGTCAAAGCCTGATCCTGGCCTTTCGCGCCACCTGAAACCTCAACACCCAACACAGTCCGGCTCACATCTTGAGCCGGACTAACGAAGAGGGCTGTCCTATGGACGTAGTTTTTAACCAGGTTTTTGCCGGTCTGAGTATCGCCTCGATCTTGCTCATCATCGCTCTGGGCCTTGCAATCATTTACGGCACCATGGGTGTGATCAACTTGGCGCATGGCGAATTCGTCATGCTGGGCGCTTATGCCACTTGGGCGTTACAGACCCATGCGGGGCTGGGCGTGATCACTTCGCTGCCATTGGTTTTCCTGGCGGTGGCTGCGGCGGGCTGGGTAATCGAAAAGGTCATCGTGCAGCGACTGTACACGCGCCCGCTGGATACTATTCTTGCGACTTGGGGTATCGGGATCATCCTGCAACAGGCGATCCGGTTGGGTGTCGGCGCCGAGTCGAAATTTGTGCGCGGCCCCGAGTGGCTATCGGGCAATGTCGAAATCGGCGCTCTTGTTATGTCCAATTACCGGCTCTTCGTTATCGCTTTCTCGCTGTTCATTCTGGCGGGCACATGGCTGCTGATGACCCGGACCGAATTTGGCATGAAGCTGCGGGCTGTCATCCAGAACCGCAGAATTTCCGAGTGCTACGGGATCGAAGCCAAAAAAGTTTATTCGGTCACGTTCGCCTACGGCGCGGGTCTGGCGGGTATCGCGGGCGCGCTTATAACGCCTTTGTTCAGCACTATTCCCACAATGGGCACGGGCCTGGTCGTGGATGCGTTTCTCGTGGTGATCGTCGGCGGTCTTGGCAGCTTGGTCGGCACGGCTACTGCTGCGCTGCTGATTGGCGAGGTGACCGCGCTTTTCTCGATCGTGATCAACGACACGCTGGGGCGGATCGCGGTTCTGGCGGGGATCATTGTGCTGATCCGCTTCCGCCCGCGCGGTCTTTTCCCCTCTGACACACGCCGCTGAGGAGCGAGTTGATGAACACAAGACTATCATATGATATTATGGGGCTGGCAATTTTTGCTGCGGTGGTCCTTTTCGCAGTGCCCGCCTTCTTCGGCTACGATGCGTTCGAGTTGAACACTTTCTCGCGCTACCTCAGCCTGGCGATCGTGTCGATGGCACTGGCGCTGTCTTGGGGCACGGCCGGATTGCTGAACCTCGGGCAGGCCGCGACATTCGGCATGGGCTCTTACGCCATGGCGATGCACCTGAAGTTGAAGGCCAGCGGCGGGAGCCTGCCGGACTTCATGGGGTGGAACAACGTAGAGGCGCTGCCGCTGCTATGGGTGCCCTTTCACTCGCTTGCTTTTACCCTGTTGGCCGGGCTTCTTGTCCCTGCGGCTGTGGGTGGACTGATCGCGATCTTCATGTTCCGCGCCCGGATTGCGGGTGTGTTCGTTGCCGTGATCACGCTTGCATTCCTCGTGGCATTCCAACTGCTGGTGATCGAGCAGCAGGGCTTCACCGGTGGGCAAAATGGTCTGACCGGGCTGGCGCCGCTGATCTTGTTCGGCTGGGCTGTCGATATCTACAGCGTTGCCTTCTACTATCTTGTTGCTGGCTGCTTGATGGCTGCGCTGACTTTTGGCCTCTACCTGACACATTCCAAGTTCGGGCTGATCCTGCGCGCCATCCGCGAGGATCCGGAGCGGACCCGATATTTCGGCTACAACGTTGCCAATTATCAGACGGTCATTTTCTGCATCTCGGCGGGTCTCGCCGGCTTGGCGGGAATGCTCTACGCGCTGGTGCTGGAGTTCGCGTCGCCCACTTACATGAGCGTTTCGTTCAGCCTGGCAATCGTCATCTGGTGCGCGGTCGGTGGGCGCGAATCCGTGCTGGCGGCAGCAGTCGGGGCGATCCTCGTCAACTTGGCCGAGGGCCGTTTGTCGGACGTATTCGTCGAAGGCTGGCACATGATGTTGGGCGTGATGTTTCTGCTCGTGGTCATGTTCATGCCGCGCGGCATCTACGGTGTCATCGTCGACACGGGCCGTGCGCTGCGCCGCAAGGCGCCGAGCCGCGAGACGCCGCAAGCCGACGCTCCCCTCAATTCAAAGCAGGAGGGCTGATCATGGCGCAGCTTCAAGTCAGAGATCTGCAAGTGACGTTTGGCGGTTTGAGGGCGGTCGATGGCATGACTTTCGATGTCGAGCAGGGTGAGATCCTGTGTTTGCTGGGACCCAACGGTGCAGGCAAGTCGACGACACTGGACCTGATATGTGGCAAGACCCAGCCCACAGGCGGCTCGGTCAAGCTGCACAATACAGAGATCTCGACGCTCCTGGAATTTGAGCGTGCGCGCCTTGGGGTTGGGCGAAAGTTCCAGGTGCCGTCCGTCTACAAGGAACTCACAGTCGCCGAAAACCTGTCTGTTGCCCGATCGTCGAGACCTGGCATCTGGCACGCGCTGACCAATCCGTCGGTGCGCCGCAACGCCAAGGTGCGGGATATCCTTGATCTGGTCGGGTTGGCGGACAAGTCGGGGGAACCTGCCGGTAACCTGTCGCACGGCGAGACGCAGTGGCTCGAGATCGCCATGCTGATCGCCCAGGACAGCCGCCTGATCCTGATGGACGAGCCGACAGCTGGCATGACGATCCAGGAGACGGACCGCACCGCCAAGATCTTCCGCTCGCTCAGCGCGAACCACACTCTGATCGTCGTCGAGCACGACATGTCCTTCGTGCGCACCGTCGCCGACAGGATCATCGTGATGAATCAAGGCACCAAGCTGGCCGAAGGCTCGATCGAAGAGATCGAGGCGAATGAAGCGGTCAAGACCGCGTATCTGGGGCACTGAGACATGGAACATCTGAGCGCGAACAACCTTTATTCCTACTACGGCAAAAGCCCAATCCTGCAGGGTGTGACCTTTGATCTGAAACCAGGTGAGTTTCTGTCGGTATTGGGCAGGAACGGTGTCGGCAAAACGACCCTGCTCAAGAGCATCATGGGCCTTACCGACAGTTGCCAGGGCGGTTTGCAGTTTGGCGGCACCGACCTGTTGAAATGCTCGACGCCGCAGCGGGCCATTCAGGGTATCGGCTATATCCCGCAGGGGCGTGAAATCATCCCGCGTTTCACCGTGCGCGAGAATATCATGATGGGCACCTTCGCGCGCTCCGACGGCAAACGCGACATTCCTGAATACCTTTTTGATATGTTCCCGATGCTTAGCGATTTCATTTCGCGCAAGGGGGGCGATCTGTCCGGGGGGCAGCAGCAGCAATTGGCGATTGCCCGCGCTCTGGCAATGGATCCCAAGATCCTGATGCTGGATGAGCCGACCGAAGGCATTCAGCCCAACATCGTCAAACAGATCGAGGATGCGATCATCCAGCTTAACCGCGACCGGGGACTGGGGATCATTCTGGTCGAGCAGAACGTGCCATTCGCGCGTGCTGCGTCCGATCGCTTTCTCGTGCTCGACAAGGGGCGCGTCGTTCTGAGCGGCACCTCTTCCGAGCTGACAGACTCCGTCGTGGAGGAACACCTGACGTTCTGAGATCGCAGGTTCAAGACCACAATCTAACCACCGCTATGAAAGGATAGGACATGAGACATGGAGATATTTCGAGCAGCGACGACACCGTTGGCGTTGCGGTCGTAAACTATAAGATGCCGCGCCTGCACACGCGCGCGGAGGTGATGGAGAACGCCGAAAAGATCGCCGACATGATCATCGGAATGAAGCAGGGTCTGCCCGGCATGGATCTGGTGGTCTTTCCGGAATACAGCACCCAAGGGATCATGTACGATCCTGACGAGATGATGGAAACCGCCGCCACCGTTCCGGGCGACGAGACCGAGGTGTTCGCGCGCGCGTGCCGCAAGGCAAACACGTGGGGCGTATTCTCGATCACCGGCGAGCGGCACGAAGAGCACCCCAAGAAGTCGCCCTACAACACCCTCATCTTGATGAACAACAAGGGTGAGATCGTGCAGAAGTATCGCAAGATCCTGCCGTGGTGCCCGATCGAGGGGTGGTATCCAGGTGACTGCACCCATGTCGCCGTCGGCCCCAAGGGAATGAAGATCAGCCTGATTATCTGCGACGATGGCAACTACCCGGAAATCTGGCGCGATTGCGCGATGCGCGGTGCCGAACTGATCGTGCGCTGCCAGGGCTACATGTATCCTGCAAAGGAACAGCAGGTTCGCATGTCGCAGACGATGGCATGGGCGAACAACTGCTATGTTGCGGTCGCCAACGCATCCGGGTTCGACGGGGTCTACAGCTACTTTGGCCACTCATCGCTTATCGGGTTCGACGGGCGGACACTGGGCGAGTGCGGCACAGAGGAAATGGGCATCCAATATGCGCAGCTGTCAGTTTCGCAGATTCGCGACGCCCGCCAGAACGACCAGTCGCAGAACCACCTCTTCAAACTTCTGCACCGCGGATACACCGGCATGCACAACTCGGGCGACGGCGACAAGGGCGTGGCGGATTGCCCGTTCGAGTTCTATCGCAACTGGGTGAACGACGCCGAGAAAACCCGCGAGGATGTGGAGGCATTTACTCGCGACACAATTGGCACAGCTCAATGTCCCGTAGGCAACTTGCCGACAGGTGCCAAGGAAAAAGAGGCCGGTTAAACGGCGAGCTGAAGCGCGGCGCCAATGGGCGCCGCGCATTCGAGCCCGGAATACTTTGAAGGACCGCGTCCATGCCATTCATGACCGACCGCCTGCATGCAGTGCAGCGCGACGACCAACTCAAAAGCGCCCTGGCAGACGAGAATACACGTGACATCAGCCATGCGGCTGCAAAGTCGGAGTCCAGCTATCTCAACTCGCGCTTCTCATTTGACATGGGGGTGGTCGAGAAGGAGTTGCGCAGTTCGATAATCGGCCAGGACAGCGCCATCGACGAGGTTCTGGAAATCCTCAAGGTGGTGCGCGCCGATATCGGCGATCCGCGCAAGCCACTCGCCTCGCTCTTGTTCTGTGGACCCACCGGCGTTGGCAAGACCGAGACAGTCCGGACTGTCGCCCGCGCCCTCTATGGTGATGCGGATGCGATGTGCCGGATCGACATGAACACGCTGGCACAAGAGCATTACGCGGCTTCCTTTACGGGCGCCCCTCCAGGGTATGTTGGCTCCAAGGAGGGCACCACGATCCTTGATCAGGAAAAGATCGAAGGGACCCGAAACTTGCCCGGTATCGTTTTGCTGGACGAGCTAGAAAAGGCCAGCAACGAGGTGGTTCTGGCGCTGCTCAATGTGTTCGACAATGGTTTGCTGACGGTCGCCTCCGGTGAGCGGACCTATTCTTTCCGCAATGCGATCATCTTCATGTCATCCAACCTTGGCGCCCGCGAATTGATGGATCTGGAGGAGGGACGAACCGGACTGTTGTCGAGGTTCAAAGGGCAGGCCAAGGACCCGCGCATGCGTGCGCAGGATATTGTGATGAAGTGTCTGCTGGATCGTTTTCCACCCGAGTTCGTGAACCGTATCGACCATGTCGACACGTTCAACTGGCTGGGCCGTGACACGATGCCGGATCTTGTCGACGTCGAGATGGAAAGCCTCAACCGAAGATTGCGCAAACATGACGTCGTTATTAGCATCGACAATACCGTGCGCGGGTACTTGGCAGAACAGGGCTACGACAAGCGCTTTGGCGCGCGCGGACTGAGGCGTGCCATGCGGCGGCATCTGGAATTTCCACTGGCGACCTTTCTGCTGGAGCCGGGTATGAAGGGCGATATGTCCGAGGGAGCCAGCCCGATCAGGCTGACCGCCAGCCTGAACGTCGACAAAATCGTCTTTGGGCATGTTTGAAAGGGATAAATGTAGTGACTAAGCAGGAGAGCTGGAAAATCGGAACGCTCTTTTCGACGTCAGGTGTGACGGCGATCATCGAGCAATCGCAGCTCAACGGCACTCTTCTTGCAATTGGTGAAATCAACGCGCGCGGAGGTGTGAGGGGACGCATAATCGAACCAATCAGCTACAATCCCGGCTCAATTGTCTCCAACTACGGCGAGATGGCCGAAAAGCTTATCGTTGACGACAAGATCACGGCGCTGTTCGGCTGTTACATGTCGTCTTCGCGCAAGGAAGTTTTGCCGATCGTCGAGCGGCGAAACGCACTGTTTTTTTACCCCACCCTCTATGAAGGGTTCGAGTATTCGCCCAACGTGATTTACGGCGGCGCGACGCCCAACCAGAACAGCGTGCCTTTGGCAAACTACCTGATGAACACGTTCGGCAAGCGCATCTTTTTTGTAGGGTCCGATTATATCTACCCACGCGAATCAAACCGAGTGATGCGAAACGTGGTACGCCAAGGCGGCGGCGAAATTCTGGGTGAGCACTATCTTGGCTTTGACACGGACGCAGAGGGCTTCGCCGACATCGCTCGTGAAATCGTGAACATGGAGCCTGATGCGATCTTCTCGACTGTCGTAGGACAAATGTGCATCGATTTCTATCGCGCCTATCACGCAGCTGGCGGCGATGGACGCCTATGCCCGATCGGTAGCCTTACTACGAACGAGGCCGAAATAGCCGCAATTGGCCCAGAGTCCGCTGTGGGGCACATCACTGCCGCGCCGTATTTTCGCACGATTAGCTCACCTGCTAACCGAAAGTTCTTGAAAGCTTACAAAGAGAAGTTCGGTACAGTTAGCGACGTGACCAGTGGTTGTGAGGCGGCTTACAGCCAGGTGCATTTGTTTGCCGCCGTTCTTGAAGAGGTCGGCGAGATGGATACCGAGAGACTACACGACGCCTTGCTTGGCCTGACATTTGATGCCCCGCAAGGGCAGATCAAGATCGACCCTGACAACAACCACACGTACCTTCAATCGCGCATCGCACGGGTCGACGCGAATGGCGAATTCGTCATCGAAAACAAACTACGCCGATCTATCAAGCCCGACCCCTATCTGGTGTATCCTGAGATTCATGACCGCAGCTTCAGGACCCAGAAGGTGAGCCAAACAACGCTATGATACATGAGTGATTTCATTCAGGAGTTGAGGGACCTCCACACTTTGGTCGTTCATCAAAGAGACCGCAGCGCGGACGACCTGCTACAGCAGGTCAATCGGATCGGATGCAATTTCGAGAATGCGTGGCCATTGCCTGAGGTGCTGCAAAAGAAATTTGATCTGGTGTTCATTGATGTCACGGATCAACCGACCAGTCGTATCAAGGCCTTTTTGAGCAGCAGCGGGCACGAGCCGCCGACAGTGGTCGCCGTAATCGGATACGAGAATCCTTCCACACTGGAATCGATATTCGAGATCGGTGCCCACGCTTTGATCACGAAGCCGATACGTGCCGCCGGTGTTCTCAGCAGTATGCTCATGGCGCGGCGGTACTGGGCCGAACAGATTAAATTTCAAAAAGACTTGTCCAAGTTGCGCGACCGTCTGGGCAACATGCAAAAAATCAACGACGCGAAGTTCATCCTGATGCGACATCACGGTATAGACGAAAAGGGAGCCTACGCAGTCATTCGAAAGCAGGCGATGGCCAAACGGACGACTACGTTCGAGATTGCCCAGTCAATTATCAATGCTGATGGGATCCTGCGCAACCTTGGCGACGACTAAGATATATCGGTCCCTCCTGATCAGTGAGTACGTCCGTCTGACATAGCGTGCGTCGCGGGAACGACATCTTTGCCAAAGCTGCAGCGCAGAATATGAACGCAATTCGGGAGTCCGTAATGGGCCGGAAGCGACGGTCTCTGATGGACCGCCTCTGATGCAGGCCGGACGGCTGCCCCGCGCGCCCCTGCATACACGCTTGGAGCCCATTTTATCGGATTCCCGCAGTGCAGATTCAGAAACACACATAGCTACAGCTTATGATTTAAGTTTGGAAGCCAATTATTTTATCCGTCTGCATTCGCTCGCCAAGCCTCTCGGAAGTTAACTCAGATTGAAGGCCGTCTAATTCCTCATAGCTATTCGCGACTATCCATTGCCTCGCCATTTCCAGTGTAAAGTGGTTGACGATTTCAGCAATGTTACAGTGCTCAGGGCCGGCTTGGAACCACGAGATTTTCATCCTGGTTTCGCCTGGTACACCATTGGGTGTTCCGACCATTAATGTGCGCGGACTAAGCGGCATAGCGACTGATTCAAGTCGTAGCGGCGTGGTCTCCATGAAAGGTCTCTCATTGATCAAGAGTGGTACAGGAAGATCGTACAAAATTGTGAATTGCCAAGAGGCAAACATTTTGAACTTCAACGCTATCGAATTCAACACATTAGCCACGGATAGCTCATGCATCGATTGATTCACGGGATGCATGGCCTGTGTCGCCATGTACATGCTGTATGCATTTCGACTACCAAGGGCGATACAGCCACGAATAGCTTGATTAAGGAGCTTTTGGTTTTTGAAGCTCTGCAGCTTTCCGGCGGCAGCACTTCGCGCAAACTGAGCAAGTCCATTCTCATCGACCGAAAACCAATCCTCTAATGAATCATCGCGCCTTCCGTCAATGCGCTTTGGTACATAGAGGTAGTCCGTAATTGCAAATTGTGCTTCTCGTCCTTCCTCAAAACGAAGGTCTTGAGTGGATAGGTCTACATGGTGAAAACCTTTAACAGTGCCTCGGTTGCCTAACCAATTCTTCAAGAGGCCTTTCGGCACTTCATGATTTCTCCGTTTGACCGTCATCCGCCTTTTCCAAACCTGCATACGCCGTATAAATAACTAAGTATCGCCAGACATTTTGTGAAATTTTTATCGCGGCGATATTTCGTGGAGACCGTGTTGGCAATCGAAAATTTTGCAGCGGATACCGTCTCCTGCCTCGAATCTGAGAAAGCATGCACTCAATTTTAAATCTACGAGGTCTGCTCCGCTCGCACTGCGGACCGCCACTTACCAGACCGTGCTGCACGATACTTCGAATGGCCGGTCTGGTGAAGCTGCACCGCGGCGATCGGCCAGGGACTGAACGGCAAGTCTGGGCCGTTCTCAGCGAACTGGATTTCCTGCACCTGCGAAATCCTGCGGGACGGCAATTGGTAAAGAGGGCTCGAAGCTGACTTGCGGCGGTGCAGCACTCGATTCTGGACCATCATCGCCCCTGAGGAGTTGCCCCGATGACCGCTGTCAGCCCTGAGCGGTCATTAAGGCTTCTGTCTGAGCTGGCCAAAGCGGACCTTGATGGCAGCGCAGTCGAGTGACTGAGATGCGGGACCTTCCAGCCCTTCGCCGCATGTGCTCAGTTCTCGCCGCGGCTGCGAATGCCACCAAAAGGGAGGGCGGAGAGCGGTCGTTCGCTGCGGGTGCAATGACGTACAAAGCCGACTGTTAAAGGGGCCCCTACTTCGATCATTGAATCCCTTTCATATTGGTGCCACGTTTGTCAGGTCACAACCAAGAGATTTGAAATGTCCAAAGTCATGCAAGGCTTTCCGCCTGCGGAACCAGACCGCGCTTCTCTCGCCAATTGGCGCAAAGCGCCTTTTTGCCACTGGGCTTTTCATCATGTGCGAGAGATTATTCCTTCTGCTGAAATCCAAAACGACCCAACAGACGTTTGGGAACTGGAGCCCGGCACCATGGATACGTCCAGCTTGGGGATCGATGACGCTATGGTTGAGACAGACTGCGATGCAGTCGTCATTCTGCACAAAAACAAATTGGTCCATGAATCCTATCGCAATGGAATGACCTCGCGCGATCCGCATATTCTGATGTCCGTATCAAAATCCCTGCTGGGCTTGGTTGCAGGAACACTGGTAGAGCGTGGCGAATTGGCCGAAAATGACCTGATTACAAAGCACGTGCCAGAGGTCTCGAATACCGCTTATGCTGGTGCGACCATACGTGATTTGCTGGACATGCGTGCTGGCGTTTTGTTTGACGAAGACTACCTTGCGACCGAAGGTCCGATTGTCGATTACCGCTTTGCGGCGAATTGGAACCCGGTTCCAAAAGATCAAGAAGCCGGTGATCTAAGGTCTTTCATGTCGATGCTAACCAAGGCTGACGGGCCGCACGGCGGTCGGTTTCACTACGTTTCGCCGAACACGGACTTGCTGGCTTGGGTTTTTGAGCGTGCGAGTGGCATGCGTTACGTCGACCTTGTGACCGAAAGGTTGTGGAAACCGCTAGGGGCAGAAGCCTCGGGTTATATAACCGTGGATCTTATTGGTGGCGCACGTGCAGCGGGTGGTAAATGCTTGCTCGCGAGGGATTTGGCGCGCGTGGGCATGATGATGGCCAACGGTGGGCAACGTGATGGAAAGCAAGTTGTGCCGGTGAGTTGGATAGAAGACATCGTCAGTAACGGCGATCCCCAAGCCTGGAAAGACGGAGATTTTTACGATGATCTGGGACAACGGGATATGCATTATCGTACCAAATGGTACATCCAGCGTGACGCAAAGCCGATGATCTATGGGATTGGAATTCATGGGCAGTTTTTGTTCGTGGACCCTGCGAGAAAATTGTCTGTTGCGTGGTTTGCCAGCCAGAACAGCCCTATAGACAGTGAATCTTTTGAAAAAACGCTTGCGACGATCGAAAAAATTCGAGCGTTGCCTTCTTAAAGACTGAAAAGGAAACTATACCACCAATCGATTGTGCAATGATCGAAGGGTAGAGAACAGACATCCGCAAGCCATTGTTGCATCGAAAGGGTCGGCTCTAAACGTTAGGAAGAATCCCTACTTATTCCGCATGCTATCAATCCGACCGGGCAGTGAATGTCTCCTTCTATGGGCCGTACCGCAGCATCGATCGCTGGGACGAACGGCCGGTAATGGGATGTGTCGGCTGCTTCCCCACCGTTGGGTTATCCTTAACCGGGATCAACCGCGCAACAAGGAGAAGCAGCCATGTGTGCAAAGAAGACAGGAAACATTGGAGACCTCGCCGTCGTCGGGATCGACATCGGCAAGGATACCTTTCACCTGGTCGGGTTCGACCGGTCTGGCCAGCTGGTCATGCGCAAGCAGATAAAGCGCTTGGCCCTGAACGCCACCTTCGAAGGGCTACCACGCTGCTTGGTGGGAATGGAGGCTTGCCTCAGCGCCCATTTTGTCAGTTGAACACTGCGGGGCATGGGATTCGAGCCGCGGATCATCCCGGCGATTTACGTCAAGCCGTTCAACAAGGGCCAGAAGAACGATTACAACGACGCCGAGGCCATCGCGGAGGCCGCGTTGCGGCCGAACCTCCGGACCGTTTCTGAGAAGGACCAGGATCAGCTCGACCTTCAGGCCCTGCACCGAGTCCGGGCACGGCTGGTTTCGCGGCGCACGGCCACCATCAACCAGATCCGGGCCTTTCTCATCGAGCAGGGGATCACCGTCCGTTCGGGGCTTCGGGCACTGAAGAATTCCTTCGAGACGATCCTCGAACAGCGACGGGATGAGATATCGCCCCGGATGCGCGGCATCCTGATCGGGCTCTATGGCGACTGGCTCTGGCTGGACAAACGGACCGAGGATGTCTCTGGCGAGATCGAAGAGATCAGCCGCACCGAGGAGAACTGCGCCAACATCATGACGATCCCCGGCATCGGCCCGATGATTTCGACGGCGATGGTCGCGGCCGTCGGCAAAGGCGAGGCATTCGACCGGGGGCGCGATTTCGCGGCATGGGTGGGCTTGGTGCCCCGACAATTCAGCACCGGCGGTCGCACCATTCTCGGCCGGATCACCAAACGCGGCAGCCGCTATTTGAGGATGTTGTTCGTGCAAGCGGCGAAAGTGATCATGATGCGGCCACACCGATGGGCCGACTTCAGTTTCGGCCCGTGGCTGACCGAAGCGGTGGCACGCATGCCCCGAAACAAGGCGGCCATCGCGCTTGCCAACAAGCTCGCTCGAACCGCCTGGAGCCTACTGCGGCACGGCACCCGGTTCGATGCGCCAAAAGACGCTGCCATGGAAGCGATCTGATGCCTTCCACGGTCACAAAGGAGTTCGCGATAGAGAGAACAGCATGGAACGGAGAAAATACGCCCCCAGAGTCTGACGGCCCAAATGGTCATCATGGACCTTGCCGGTAATGAGACGACGGCGCGTGCGTAACCCCATCAAGGCCACGGCCCGCGAGCTGATCAACAGGCCGGATACATATGAGCGATTTCCGAAATCGTGCCAAATTCTCGATTGCGATTAGCAGCCGACACATACATTTGGGCCGGAACCACCAAATCTCTTAGACGCCCGATTTCTATACAATGAAAGTATACGCAGCTGAGTAATGTGAATCATAGGCGCGACGTCGACCCCCTCCTGCCATCGCTGAACTGATCAGGGCATTCTGCGCGCATTTGCGTGGCGGAGGTGCTGGAGTTTGGAAAGAGACGGCAAAATGGGCGTCCATTTGGACGGCTCGACGGTTGTTGGGGTTTCCCGGCTGGACGTGTGATCGAGGGGCCGACTGGGCGACGTCGGCGCACGAAGGCGGAGTAGGCGCACATCGCGGCGGAAAGCATGATGCCGGGTGAGGGTGGCCGATGTGGCGCGCAAGCATGGCACGACGCGCTAGCGAGCCTCCACCAACTCGGCCAGCACCGCCTCGGGCAGGGCCGTTCCCACGGGCTGCACCAAAACCCGGATCGTGCCGCCGCAGGCGAGGCCCACGGCAAAGGCATCACCATCCGCCACGCCATACTCCAGCATCCGGGCCGCGCCCTCGGATATGGCCGCGATCGCCTCGGCGACCACCGCGCCCTCGACGCAGCCCCCCGAGACGGAGCACGCCATGTCACCCGCGCCCGAGATGGCCAGCATCCCGCCAATGCGGCGCGGCGCTCTGCCCCATGTCTGCACCACGGTGGCCAGCGCAGCTCCGCGCCCATCCCAGTGCTAATCCAGTGCGATGCGAGGAATGTCGTCCAGATCATCCATGAAAAGACCCTCCGCTCCCAGTATGGGGCGGAGGGCCGAAACACTCAATCGGAACTCGCGTGGCGGGTGGTTACTGTTGCGCCTGGCGGTCTCCGCCCAGCAGCGGCGTTATGTTGCGCACGGCGCCGCGGCGGTTGGCGCGAACATCGCCCTCTTGGCGAATGCGCAGATCCTGCTCACCATACCCCTGCACGATCATGTTCGAGGCGGGCACGTCAAAATACTCGGTCAGCGCCAGAGCGATCGATTCGGCGCGGCGGTCCGACAGGGCGAGGTTGTAGCTTGCGTCGCCCACGGTATCGGTATGGCCCTCGATCAGGAAGACCTGTCCGGGGTCCTCCTCAATCGCGGCGGCCATCGCGCGTCCCAGATCTGCCAAGTCCTGCGCCTCTTCCGATCCAATCACGGCCGAGCCGGTCTTGAAGTTGATCGCATCCAGCGCGATCACCGGCACCAGGTGGCGCACCGCGTCGATGCGGCGGATCTGGTTCAACGAATAGGTCCGGTCGGGCAGCGTGCCGTTGGCCGAATCAAGCGCAGCGCGCAGCTGATCCACGTCAGATGTGCTGTAGTCGTAATCGCTTGCGCGGTTGGCCTGCGCGCGCTCCAGCTCGTTCACATCGACGCGGGCAAAGCTCTGGGTATCGTCAAACAGCACGACACTGCGCCCGTCGGGCAGAATCCGTGTGCGGCGCAGAACCCTGCCATCGGCGGCGCGGATGGTCACGGTCTGGCTGCCATCGGCGGCGGTCACAGCGCTGCGGGTCGACCCGTCAGAATAGGTCTGGGTCTGCACATCGCTGCCGGGACGGCGCAGAAGTGTATCGTCATCCTTGATGATGCGGTAGCCGCCCGAAGGCTCCTGCACCACGACACGGTCGCCGGTATTCGAGACAACCTGCCCGCCGCCATCCAGCATCCGGCCGATCGCATAGGCGCCAAGTCCCGCTGCGGCGGCGATGCCCAGGTTCTGCAGCAAATCATTGTCATCATCCGCAGTATTGGGCGCAACAGTCTGCGCCGCAGCAGCATTCTGGCCGCTAGCGGAGGTGGTGAATTCCTCGTTAGAGGCGCGCGCATCCTCTTCGGTCACGGTCACGTCTTGAGTCTCGACCACTTCGCCTTCATCCGATGCAGCGGCAGCAGTAGCTGCGCTTTCATCGGCAAGCTCGGCCGCGCTGGCCTGATCTTCGGCGCTGACCTCAGGAAGGACATCAGGCGCGGAATTTTCAGTAGATTCCGTGCGTGGGGCCTCGCCGACGATCTCAGGTGTAGCATTCTCACCCGATTGAGCCGGCGCCGCCTCCTCGACGGCCTCCGCGGCCTCGCTCTCAGCGTCGACCGGAGCCTCGGCTTCGGGTTGTGCGTCAACTTCGGCCTCTGCCTCGGCGGCCTGCTGTGCTTCAGGCTCTCCTTCGGCTGTCGCGGCAGCTTCTGCCTCGGTCTCAGTTTGCTCGGCAGCCTGCGCTTCTGCTTCGGCCTGCTGAGCCGCTTCCGCTTCTACTTCGGTTTGCTGGGCTGCTTCTGCCTCTGCTTCGGCCGTTGCGGCTGCTTCTTCCTCTGTTTCCGCCTGCTGGGCCGCCTCGGCTTCCGCTTCGGCTTGCTGGGCTGCTTCTGCTTCTGCCGTAGCGGCAGCGTCAGCCTTCGCCTGCTCAGCCGCCCCTGCTTCGGCTTCGGCCTGCTGCGCTGCTTCTGTCTCTGCTTCGGCCGTCGCGGCTGCTTCAGCCTCGGCTTCCGCTTGCTCGGCCGCTTGCGCTTCGGCTTCGGCCTGCTGCGCTGCTTCTGCCTCTGCTGCGGCATCTGCGGTGGCTTCGGCTTCTGCCTCGGCGGCCTGCTCTGCTTCGGCTTCGGTGGTTGCGGCAGTCTCAACTTCGGTCTCAGCTTGCTCGGCTGCTTGCGCCTCGGATTCTGCTTGCTGGGCCGCCTCTACTTCCGCTTCGGCTTGCTGGGCGGCTTCTGCATCTGCTTCGTCCGTCGCGGCTGCATCCGCCTCGCCTTCCGTCTGTTGGGCCGCCTGCGCTTCGGTTTCAGCTTGCTGCGCTGCTTCCGCCTCTGCGGCGGCTTCGGCTTCAGCTTCTACGGGCGCTGCCTCTTCTGCTGCGGCCTCCGCAGCTGCTGCTTGTGCGGCCTCCTCGGCGGCGGCGGCTTCGGCAGCGACTTGGGCCGCCGCCGTGTCCGGCTCCTGTTCGGTTGAACCGGTTGTGGCCGTTTCACCCAGAACATCCGACATCAGCTCCTGGGCGGCGGGGTTATTCTCGTTCTCGGCCAACCGCATGTCGACAGCAGGGTTGCTCGCAGCGGCTCGGGGCTGCGCCCTACCATAGGCGGCACCGGGCAGTGGTGCGGCAGCGTTCAGGACGAGGGCTAGGGCGGTTGTCGAAGTCAGCCAATGGCGAATCATGTGAATACTCCTGTGGGCTAGGGTACAATCGGGCACGGCGCGGCGCGCCGGGCGGGAATTTGCACCTACAACGCGCGCATATCCCCGATAGTTCCCGACATGAGCAGCGGGTTAAGCCAGACCAGCCGCCGCGCCGTCAGCCTCAGGCGCTGCACCTGCGCTGCCAGCGCGTCCGGCGCGCCCCGGTCCAGCCCATCGGCGATCAAAAGGACCAGCGCCCCCTGCCCCAGCACCCGGCGCGCCCAGTCGCGGCTGAAGCGGTCAAGCAATCGCCGATCCGCGTGCCACCCTCCCAATCCTGCACCTCGTGGCCCGCAGCGGCGAAGGCGGCATCGACATCCCGCGTTGCCAGGTGCCGCGTCACGTTGGAAACGCGCGTGCCGAAGGTAAAGGCATGGACCTGCCCCCAACCGCCCTTGGCCGCTGCCTCGCTCCCGGCGCGGGTATTGGCGACGGCATGGACGAGATGCAGCACCATGCGGCTATATTGGCTCATCGAGCCCGAGATATCACAAAGCACGACCAGATCGGCGAACCCCCCATTGCCGACGCCATCCTCGACCGGGTCGTCCACAACGCACACCGCATCGAATTCAAGGGAGACAGTCTTGTAGCCCCTGCTGCGGGCCTCGATGTAATTCTCCAATCCCTTCTCGATTGTTGGGCAGGATGTCGAAGCCCGGGTTGGTTCGGGCGAAAGCTCCGCTGTCGGCGCGAAGTCTTCAACGCCATGCGGCGGCTGCAAAGTTTCTTCCTGGGCCGGTGCGGAGGGCCATGTGAAAGCCGCCGAATTCGTCAAAGTATGACCCGTGGTGGTCGCAACTGCCGGGCATGGCAAGGCGCCACCGGCATGAAGACCGACGAAAGACTGGCCGGCGAAGTGTAGGCAGATGCTGTCGCGTCGATCTGACCATGAAGAGGTACGTAAATCGCGGCTCGAAAGATAAGAAGCATGATGATGATCAGGAAGACATCGTGCTCAATGCCCGCGATGCTACTGTGGCTGAATTTGTCCCCGCCGCGCTCGACAGACCTCGATGTATTTTTCCCACCCGCGATCGGATCCGACCTGATCCGGATGGTATGAGTAGTCTGACTTGAACACCTAGTGTTCCCCACCTAACATAGGATTCCCAATGATGTCCGGCTGTGGCATGATCAGCGGATGCGACGCTCCGACATCTGCCTTTGCCTTGGCCCCGCCGACCGTGCTGATCTTCAAGCCCTGATCAGCAACCGCAACACGCCGCGCAAGCTGGTCTGGCGGGCCGGGATCGTGCTGGCGACGGCGGACGGGCATGGCACAGTCGAGATCATGCGGCGGACGTGCATGTCGAAGCCGACGGTCTGGCGCTGGCAGGAGCGGTATCTCGATGAAGGCGTGCCGGGCCTCAAGCGCGACAAGACGCGGCCCTCGCGTGTCCCGCCCCTTCCCAGAGAGATCCGGCTGAAGGTAATCGCGAAGACCGTGCAGGAAACACCGCCCAATGCCACGCACTGGACCCGTGCCTTGATGGCCGAAGCCATGGGCATCTCGCCGTCAAGTGTGGGGCGCATTTGGGCCGAAGCTGGCCTCAAGCCGCATCTCACCAAGGGGTTCAAGGTTTCGAATGACCCCATGTTCGAGGAGAAGGTCACCGAGATCGTCGGGCTTTACCTCGACCCGCCGGACCGGGCGGTCGTGCTTTGTGTCGATGAAAAATCCCAGATCCAAGCGCTCGACCGGACCCAGCCGGGACTGCCGCTCAAGAAGGGCCGTGCCGCGACCGTAACGCACGATTACAAGCGCCACGGCACGACCACGCTGTTCGCGGCGCTGGACGTGAAATCGGGCACGGTCATCGGCGATTGCATGCCGCGCCATCGTGCGAAGGAGTTCCTGAAATTCCTGCGCCAGATCGACAAGGCTGTGCCCACGCGGCGCGATGTGCATCTGGCGCTCGACAACTACGCCACCCACAAAACGCCCGAGGTGAAGGCCTGGCTGGACAAGCACCCGCGCTTCAAGCTGCACTTCACGCCCACCAGCGCGTCATGGCTGAACCTGGTCGAACGCTTTTTCGCAGAGATCACGTCGAGGCGCATCCGACGTGGCAGCTATTCCAGCGTCGATGATCTTGAGGCCGCGATCTATGATTATCTGGCGCACCACAACGAGACGCCCAAGCCCTTCAAATGGACCAAAACCGCCGAGGATATTCTCACCCGTGAACGCCGCGCCTTGGACAAGCTCGATCAAATCCGAGGAAACCGGTAAGATGCGTCAGACTCAGAGCACTAGTTGGGGAGCGCAAAAATGTGCAAAACGCCCACATTGAGCTATCGCACAGCCGGGCCCTTCTGGGCCGGGCCTTTGTCTCCACACCGGCAGATAATCGCCGAAATTGTGCGGCGCACGCACTGCCCGAAACTTTTCCAATTGGTTGTAAGTTGCTCGGAAGGTCGCAGCTATGCGGCAAAATGAGCAAAGAGGGTAATCATGAGAAAACTAGCATTTGGTATATCTACAGCCGCGATCCTTGTCGGTACAGCAGCGTCGGCCGAGCTTGTAGCAACATCCTTCACAGACCTCAATCTGCGTGCGGGCCCCGGCCCTCAGTATGAGGTGGTTGGCGTCATTTCTGCATCCGACGAGGTCGATGTCGTTGGCTGTCTCGACGCCAATAACTGGTGCGAGGTGTCTTACAACGGCACCACCGGGTGGGCCTATGGCGACTATCTCTCAGCGCCCCTCGAAGGCGAGCCCGTCGTCGTTTATGAGAATCGCAAAGTGTTGGAAGTGAAGACCGTCAACAACGATAAGGAGATCGCGAAAAATGCGACCGGAGCAGCCACCTTTGGCGGCATTGCCGGCGCATTGATTGGGGGTCCCGTGGGCGCAGCAGTCGGCGTAGCCGCAGGCGGCGCGGCGGGGACCGTTGCAACCCCTCCTGAGAGCGTAACGACCTATGTCGTCTCGAACGAGGTCGAGCCGGTCTACCTGGACGGCGAAGTTGTTGTTGGCTCCGGCCTGCCTGAGACCGTCGAAATCTCTAAAATCCCAGATTCCGAGTTTGGGTATGTCTATGTAAATGGCGTCCGCGCTGTGGTGGATCCTGCGGATCGGCGCGTCGTCCACATCGTTCGCTGATCTCGTAACGCGTCACTTTGAGCGGTTTGGCCGCGCCCGATCCTTTTCAGGAGAGGGCGCGGCCTCTGTGCGGAGGGCGCCAGACTGTAGATTTCCACGCAGAAGTGAGCCGCGTGAAGCATCGCCTTTATGCCCAGATCGAGGCCGCGACCGTTCCGGATGAACTCGTGAAGACGCCAAAGCTCGCAAGTCTTATTCTTTCGGATTGTGCAGTTTCCGATACCAGCGTCGGTTCAGCGCCATGAATTCGGCCATCGCCGCGCCTATCCCTCCGGACTGCCGGCCCTTCAGAAAAAGATAGCCTGACAGCGCGCCGAGCCCCGAACCAGTCAGATCAATCAACAAGTCGGTCATGGTGTCGTCCAGCCCGGACTTCTGCATATTCAGGCCGAAAAGCTGATCTAATCCATATTCGAGAACCTCCCAGAGCGTACCGATGGCCAACGCTACCGCGGCTGAGAGCAGGGCCAAGGCCCAAGGCGGCGCGGCGTAGCGGTCGCCCTCGAAAAGCATGAAGATCATCAAAAAAGCCATGGCAGCGATCGACAGCGCCGAGAAGAAATGCAGAACCAGATCCCACCACCAAAAGCGTTCGTAGAAATTTGCAAGCTCCCCCAGAAACAGGGTGGCAAAGATGAATATTACGATAGCTGACAGCACTGATCGCGGTAGTTCCAGACCGAAAAGTTGGGCAAACCGGTAGGGCAGTACAGTTAGCGCAAACGTGACCAGCGCCACGAAAACCGGCATCCACTGGCCAGTGGCGAGACCGGTGACGATCTCGACAATCAGGAAGCCCCGAATCAGCAAGACGGCGATTGGGCCCTTGGGGCGCATCCAGGCTCTCCGAATATGTCCTGTGCTACTTTCTATAGTACGCGTGTCGCTTTCTGTACCCCTCAATATCCCGGGCACGCTTAAGGAACGTTCGATCAACGGGCTCGGCTGCGCCGAGACTATAGCATGATGGTCTCGGAATGCGTGAGACGGGTTGTTTGCGGCCGACTAAGCGGCTTAGGGCTCAGGTTCAACCCACCGCCCTGCCACACCAGCCACCAAGGTCAGCAATGCGCAGGAAGCGGACAATAAGATTCATATGATGGCGCAGCGTTAACTGAGCGAAAGGCAATTTGAACATTAGCAAGTTCAGCTAATGACCATTCCAACCAGTCCCCAAATTGCATAAAATCGACAATATGCAGAAGTATGCGTGTTTATGCGGCGCGCGCAGGTTCAATCAATGATCTGAGAATGCCATCAAGTCTTCATCGTCAACCAGATGCTAATGGAGAGCATGATGAAAAAACCGAACCACGCTGCAGACATGAAAAACGCGAACAAGGGGACGTCCGGGCAGAACCAGACCCACGCGAAGAACCAGGGCAATCGAGGCCAGCAATTGAACCCGAAACACCGCCCCTCCACTCCGAAGAAATCATGACAATACGGGTGGGGCGCATGGCGTCCCACCCTCAGATATCCGAAAGAAAAGCAGAATGCCGAAAAAAAAGGGGCCGGAATACGAGCAGACACAGCGGCTGGTAAATATCGTGATAAAGTCTGGCCTGACACAAGGAGAGATAGCAAAGCTGTGCCGGGTTGATCAATCGACAGTCAGCCGATGGAAAAAAGGGCAATCTCGGGCCCGACTGGATCAGGTGAAGCCGCTGCTGATGCGATTCGGCGACAGGATGGAGCGACCGCCCTTCCAGCTGTATCAGAGAAAAATTCCGGAGAATTGCACTCCCTCGACCTCGATGTTCCTGAAGGTCGAAGGACGCCTTCTCTTGCGAGAAGCCTTTGAAAACGGCACTACAGACGGAGATCAATCTAAGGCAGTCCGTATTTCCGTTCAGGAGGTCATGAAAGGGCGCTTCGCGTTGGTGATCGAACATGCCTCTGGTCATCTGCCCAGATCGCGGGACAAGTACAATGTCGTCAATCTTCGCAGCAGAGACATGCCCTGGTACTTACCGGAAGAGGGAAACGCGCTTTTCGCGGATCAGGAACAGCTTCTCGAAATGACGATCACCCTTAATAATTTTTGCAAAAAGAATTGGGCTACTGAATATGTGGGATTGGAGCGCCTCGGTCTCCTGACGACGCTCGCTTTGATGAAGCATGGCTATCTTGTCGATGGGCTTGAAACTCTGACCGACTCAATTGCTGAGGCTGAACCAGCTTGAGTTTCCTGATAGGCACCAGTAGCCTCCCCGAACACCCAATGACCGCCCAAATGGCGGCAGATGGCGTCAACCCAGAGGGTTGAACGTGTCAGAGGTCGCAGCCAAAAGGCAAAGCCGCGCAGCGGGCCGTCTCGCCCCTGCGCCGCTGCGATGTCGAAAGGTCCGAACGGAAGGGGCAATGCGCGTTCCTAACAGGTCGCGCACTTCCTTCTTTCCAAGGGGTATGGGGTGGGAGCCTGCGGAATCCCGGGAGCAGATGCTTTCGACGTTCTGCAGGCCATTTCCCGCAGCAGTTGGTTACCATTGTGCAACCGGCAGTCATCTCTTTGCTCTGATTTATCGGCATCATGTATGTGATGGATCAAGATTTTCCGAAGCCCCTCGCAGCTTGATCCCTCGACCAGCCGCGCAAGGCTGTCAGTGCCTGGTCCTTGGACATTGACCCTCGAGCAATTAAACCGGTCATTCGGGAAGCTCGGCGTGAATGGCAGGGCCGATCACGACAGTCCGACAGGCAGGGCGGACAGCCGACCTTCGCCGCGGTCGCGAAGTCACCCCGACCGCACCGCGGAAGCGGACATTCATGAAAGAACTAAGACTGGAGCCCGCTCGATCGACACCGCGGGCGGGAAACGGCCGTTCGCTGCGCGCCGCACGAATGACCTGCTTGCGCGGAAGCGGATGCCTGAGTGGCAGAATCAGTTGATCGCATGGTAGGCGTAAGTGTCTTATCTCGCCGCTCGAAGGCGCTTCTTCAATTCCATCAATTCAAAGCATGGCGGGTTCTCAATCCCATCCGGCACTAAGATGTTGTCGTCGGTACGAAGTGCCAGGCCGTCTTGATCGTGAACGCCGATCTCCCATGCCTCTCTGACATAGAGCTTTCGCTTCAAAATCGAAAGGTCAGTGAAAAACTGCGGTTGACCGCCAGGTCCAAGAATTGCAGGTGCCAGAAGAAAGCACTGCTTCTCCTCGAAGTCAGATAGAAACGTATCCAAGTTGTTGCTGTTCGGCGGGGTCATGGTCAGCAACCGCGAGGCTTGCATAAACTTCTTGCTTGGGTCCAGACCGTATTTCTTGGGGTCGAAATTCTTGGAGATCGACGCGCGGTAATGTGAGGGATGCTCCGCATCAACCCCCCTCAGGAGCGCAATCCGAATAGCATCCTCCTCATCACGCGACCCGAATTTGTCGCGCCACCCGGAGAATATTGAACGCGCCATTTGTTCATCACGAAAAAGCAGCGCAAGCATGGGAGGATATGCCGGGCCATAACCCGCAAACATTATTCCGTTCCATCCGGCCTTATCCCACAAATGCAAGTTAATGATGGACTCGACGACATAACCCCGATGACTTTGAACAATCTTCTCCGGGTCCGTAAATCCCTCGTCCTCTCCGCTCCGCTCATCAAGAAACGCTCCCCTTATCAGATTCGGCGCATCACCCTTAAGCTGGTACTCCCTCTCGGAAAGGAACTGCAGTCCCGCGATAGTTGATGCATGCGTACCGAAAAGCCGATGATTGCCAATGCAAGCATTGCTGAAGCTGATACTCCGCTGGATAACAAACTCGTCCACGAGCTGCGACATGAATCCGTCGTCCTTGTAAGGATTCACCACAGCAATTGCGTCGATAACCCCCGCGCAAAACTGTATTAGATGATCGCAAAGCGTCTGGTGGTGGGCAACATCTCTGACATCCAGTTCGACAGGCCACTTGACCGTCAGCACCATTGAACCCGGATCAAAAAGAATATCAGGTTCACCGAGACCTTCGCATATCTGTACCCTCACAGACAATTCTGAAGCGTGGGCGAGCATACCCGTCTCAATAGATGTTGCCAGGAAGCCTTCGAGCGCGCTGATATGGGCCTCGCACAGCAAGTGCCCGAACACCGTCGCGTCCGCAGCGAATTTCACCTCTACACCCAGGAGGATCACTGAGGCCTCAAACTCGCGGTCCTGGTACATTAGAAGGCGCTTGGGAAGGTCTCGCGCCGCCGGCTGCACGACGGCCAGCTCTGCAAGTTCTTTGAGTTCTTCTATCGAGCCCTCTTCAGGGATCGAGCCATCCTGCTTCAGGCTTTCGGCATGGCCCAGCAAGAACATCAACGCCATGCGAGCCGAGAACAAACGCAGCTTCTCAAGCATGTCGGGCACAGTGGACAGCGCACGGAGATCGTCTGCTTCCAGGTTGACGATCTGACACATCAGAAGGCGGTCAAACTCAAGCAGCTTGTTCCGGAGGCCTTCGCGGCCCTCATCGGACAAGGGCAGAACTTCATGCAGGCTGTTCAGCCAGAGGATCACATTCAGCGCATCGACAAACCGTCCGAGCTGTATGGATATCATGGCGAAGAGGCTTGCGGATGGAACAAGCTCCGGCCTGGGGCCGTCAGTGCCATCTGACAAAATGACCATTCTGACCAGCGCTGATAGCGACGTCGCGCGCGCTGCCCACAGAAGGCCTGCGCCGCGATAGGCAACAGAAAGACAATAGAGCGTTTCGAACTGCTCTTCCGCGTATTCCTCCTTCATGAAATAAATCGACGCTTTGCCAAGCCAGCGAATGGCCTCAATTGGCTCTTCGGCTTCGAGCCGCTGCTCGCCTCTTCGAAAGAGAATTTTTCCGGCTTTTCCTTCTTTGGCCCTTTCGCCCATGAACTCGGCTAGCTTAAGCACCAGAGCATCGAATGCATCGCTGGCAGGAGCAAAGGGCTGTAGCGCATCGATCACTTGATCGATCATCTCAGCAGGAAATTCTCCAAGTCCATGTGCTTGATCAATTACATCGGAAAGGCCGTTCCAGACTGCATCCAGGCTTTCTACATCTGTCTTGACGGATGCAGACGATAGCTCCAGCAGGTGGCCAAGCGCCTTTCCATAAAGCGCATTGTTTGGCCGGGACGCGTCTGCGCTAATCTCCTGAACCTTGACTCGCAGACGTTCGCCGCGCGCTTCTACCCCAAGTTCCTCAGCGCCTTCCCAGCCCTGCATGACCCGCGCCGTCAGAACCGTGTACAGATTGGACAACTTGGTTATGTCGTCCGCGTGGTTCTCCTCAAACGCAAGCGCTTCAACCTCCTCGTAGGAGTCATTGATGGCGTCAATTTCATCAAACCACCATAGATCGGTCCAGGCACGCTCATAAATTGCCTGCATCTTCTGCCGTCTGGTTCCATGCTTCTTTGCCAGTTTTATTGCCCGGTCAAATCTTCCGGCCGTCTCGATCCGCGGCCTTTCCAGCATTCTCGACAACTGCGCGGCTTCCAGAGCGTCCACGACTCGCTGCGTAACCTCTCCGCCGTTTTGTCCTCCCTTGGCGATCCGTTCTTCGAGCGCGTCCAGAGTCTTTCTTCGTTCAAAATCGCGCGGCCCGACCACCATCTTGGACTCGTCATACTGACCAGCCTTCAGATACTCATATGCAAGGTCCTTGTGGTCATGCTGAAAAACCCGGTCAATAATCCATGATCTGTCATGAATCATGACGGGAATGTTGAACTTCTTGACGAGTTCGTCCTCGATCCGCAGGCGATCCTTGGATCGCGCCGCGCGGCTGGTAACGAATATGATCCTGTCGTAGGTACGTCCTGTATCAACCATACCCTGGACGTCGCTCCGAACTTTCGGCGCCCATTTTTCTTTCGCGCTGAAGGCAAATCCCCACCTTTGCGCGCCTGAGTCTGGCAGTCCCTGAAACCAGCGGTCTGATATCTCGGGCGCAACGGAGTAAGTCTCCGTATCTACCTTTCCGTCGCCGCCGCCTTCCGGCCCGGTCTGCGGTCGAAGGTTTGGGCAAATTTCTCTCTCGCACAGCTTTCGCGCAAAAATCTCAAAATCTTGGTGCTGATTCCGCTGAGTTAAGCTGTCCAGATGATGACTCAGCTCGGATTTTGCCAATATATATGCCCCCTCGGTTTTGCTGTCCGAGAATAGATAGGCCCTGTTGTGCCTCATGATTTCGGAAGGTAGAGGAAAATTATTCATCTCGGATTCCAGGCGGCCATAGACGCAACCCAGTGGTATGTAGTGGTTGGGCAAGGTCTCTCGTTTATGGTATGATATGCGCCGTGCAAGCGCTAGATGTTGTTGCCCATATGACCTGAAAGTGGATTCGGTAGGCCTTCTGAACAACGCCAGCCATGGGGTTTGCGCGTGTGTGGTGGGTACACCCTTCGGGCTGGGCTGTTGGGAACGGAGCCTGAGCAGTTCCCGTGCTGATCGTCGCGACACTCTCTTCGCCCAAAGACTTCAGGTAGTCATTCAGGTTGGAAAGCGGCTCCTGATCTTGGCCGGTCAAGAATGCTGCGACTGGCGACGAACGGCAGGTTCAGAGATACCGCAATGCGGCGCGAGGCGGCTCGATAAACGTCCGGGATGGGCCGACCAAGTCGATAGCGGCCAATTTACGCGGAAGCCTTCGTTGCTCAGCCATGAATACGAAATTCTGGCTCAGCATGCACTTCGGCCTCTGTGGCACGGACATCCTTGACCTTTGCCGCAGGCGGGCCGTCGTGCAACGCCGCGATCAGCGTCTCGACCGCCTCGCTTGACCCCGACACGACGGCCTCGACCGATCCATCCGGAAGGTTGCGGATCCACCCCGAGATGCCGAGTTCTTTTGCCTGCTCGCGCGTCCATGCTCTGAAAGACACGCCCTGCACGCGGCCGGTTATAAGCACATGTTTTGCCGTCATGGACTGCCCCCTTAGTCGAATTGTTCCTGTCCGTCCAACTTGACAATATCATGGGTTGCCAAGCTCTTTCACTCCCAATGTCGTATCGGGTCATACGCACAAGATCAGCTTCGACGGATATGTTGATAGACCCGGCCTGAATCGACGTTTCAATCTTGGCCCCCCTGCATTGAAGGGATATCTCACAGTCATGAAACCTACATCCCCACGTGATCGCCGGTTCACCCGCGCGACGCAGCAGATCGGTGCGCCGGGATTCCTGTGGTCTCTCGTCGGCATCATGACAGCGATCGAGCTGGTCCTCAGCTTTTCGGCATTCGGCGTTTTCGGGGGGCAGGACCTGCGCTGGCCCGCCTTCGCGCTTGGAGCGTTCTGGCAGCCAATCCTCGCCGGGACAGAGCTGGCGCTCTATCCGGGGCAGACCGCCGTGATGTTCATCAGCCACGCCTTTCTGCATGGCGGACTCGCCCACCTTGCGATGATCAGCGTCGTGCTCTTGTCGCTGGGCAAATTCGTCTCGGCCCATGTCGGGGCGGGCCGGACATTGCTGATGTTGTTTCTGTCGGCGATCGCGGGCGCGGCATGTTTCGGGCTGCTGTCATCCAACCCTGCGCCGATGATCGGCGCGTCGGGCGCGGTCTTTGGCCTGATCGGGCTATGGCAGGCGATGGACTATCACATGCGCCGGCGAGCGGAGCTTCCTCTGCAGCCGATTTTCATGGCAATCTTGGGGCTTATTGCGGCCAATATCGCGCTTTTCGTGGTCTTCTCGGGCGGCCTTGCCTGGCAAGCGCATCTCGGCGGCTGGATCGCCGGCTGGCTTTTGGGGCAAAGCTTCGCACGGAATTGAGGAAACCTGCGGACCAGACAAATCTGGGGGCCTTTTCGCCTCGCAACAGCCCAAGGGTAGATGCGCAATGGCAAGAAGTGCCACCCGGGCGGCGAAGGCAGGGTCCTTGTCGACGAAATCCCGTGCTGCCCGGATGAGGGCGGCCGGGCAGCCTCCGTGTCCGAAGCGCAGTCGAGCGCGATGTCGAGGTAAACGTCAGTGTAGATGCCACAGACGTTGAGCATCTACGCAAACGCGTCGTTCAGGTCTATAAGGTGATCCGACAACTCATCTGGGTATCCCCAGCCGATTTGACCATCGACCCGGGCAAACTCCATCTCAAGTAACGGTAGGAATGCCGTAAATAATTCTCGATCATCCTGTTTCAACAAAATTTGGACAATGCTCGAGAACATTGAACACAAGCTGTCATAGACAGCCTTCGTCGATATCCCCAAATTCTAACGCGAAATCATTACCACACTTCACATCATAGACCATGAGGGTGAGCAAATCGCGAGTGTTTCCATCGGCCTTCCTGAACTCACTGATCGCTTTTCGGGCTTCAGCCAGCTTTACATCTTGCTTCCAAGGCTGCTTTGGGCAGAGAGCATCCTGAATTCGCATCATGTAAGGGCCAAGGTGTTCTTGCCCAGAATCATTGCTCAAGAACCGGGCATGAATGAATGCCGCGTTTTCTTTGTTTAGCCGGTACAAGTCCTGAACAAGTCGCAGTAGTTGGCTTGAGGAAAAGGTGGACAGCTTCGGCTTGACGTCTTTCCATGTTGTTCTTGTGCTGCTCATAGTCCTTCCATCGCAAATTTCCCGCTTGTGCCGCAATGGTTCAGCATTATTGCATTGCTGCGCAAGGCGCGATTGGCCGGTCTGTCGCAGCTGCAGTGCCACATCGGTGTTGAAGATCGATGGCCGGTGTGGGCCGTCTTGCAGTTACCCATAAGTCTCTGGTGGCTGTGCCTCTGCGATACGAACGCCTTCGGCAAGATCAGCGAGGCGGGATAGGCCGCGCCATATGACCGTCGTCCCTGGTGGCGCATCTGATGTGCGATCGAGGTAGCCTCCGAGCCTCGCGACGGCCCTGACATAGAAGTTCAAATCGCGTAGCATATTACGTTTGCGTTCTGGCGTTGCGCGTTCAAGCAGGCTGCGCTCGGTGTTGGTGAAGACGGCATCAGGCGATGCTTTCGGTGCCTCCCGGCTGAGCATTGTCAGCCACGATACGCGCCAGGCAACAACGCAGCACAGCGCGATGCAGTTTGCCAGCCGATCAGCTGTGGCTAAGCGAAGTTCCTCGATCCGGCACCCAGTCTTCAGGGTTCGAAAGAAGGTCTCAATCTTCCAGCGCAACGCGTAACAATCGAGCTTGTGGACGGCGTCGGCATGGGTCGTAACCGGCAGGTTCGTGATCAGCTTCCAGAAGACAGGCGCTCTGCCTTCTGGCGGATTGAGTTCCTCGGCATGGATTATCTGGAGGTTCTGATGCCGGTATTTCTTCTGCTTCCCGATCGGGGGCCGAACAGTCATGGTCGCGTGTTTGACAGACAGCACGGCGCAATGATCCTTGCCCTGCGCGTCGCGGAACCGGACCTCATGCGTGCCACTGGATTGCACTTCAGCCATCACTTTGGCAATGGGCGTTCCGCCATCCTCCGCCAAACGGTCGACGCAGCTACGCACGAGGAACCCCGTCCCGAGCTCTTCGGCCAGGCAGTAGAGTTCATAGATGTCGCTTTCCCGATCACCGATATGCACACAGCGCTCAGGTGCCCCAGTTAATTCGGTGGACAGGCGCAAATTGTCGAGCCAACGCATGCTTTCCTTCTCTTCAATAGGCACACGGGTCGGGTTGATCTTGCGTTTAAGAGCGGCGGTCCCCTTGAACTTGCTCCGCGACCAGAATTTCGCTGCTGTCAGACCGAGCGGCAGTCCATCCGGCGTAATGGCCATGCTGGCATGCATCAGGAGGCCACAGACGGCATGTTTTTGAAATCGGCCCTCTTTCATTTTGCGTCCAGTGGATATCTTCGTGAGCCCGACCTTCTCCGGAGCGGACCGTTTGAAGGTGAATTCCGTGGTGTCCTGCAAGATCAGGATGGGACCGTTGGTGGCCTCGAAGCGCAAGCCAGTGGCGGCGAAATGACCCTCAAGAATCTTGTCTTCGCTGACATTCTCATTTGAAAAGAAACGGTATGCCGCCTTGGTGTTCGACCAGTCTTGAAACGCCGTGGGCAGCGATTTTCCCGGACGATCTCCAAGGGCCGCGAGCATTGCTTCGAGCCGCCGGTTCAATCGAACATCTCCCAGATCACATCTGGCAGTTTCCGTCCCCACCCAATTCTGTCCCATATCTGCACCTCATTCATTCGGTGCCACATGACGAATCATGATCGGGGCTGCGCGGGCAAGAGCACGACTGATGGGTGAATCAATTCGCCGCACCAAACTTATGGGTAACTGCAAGGTGGGCCGTTCGCCTACTGCTTAAACGGGACGACGTTTGAACCACCGTTGGCAAAAGCGACTGCGCCTTCACTGCGAATGGTGCTGATTGCCTCGTCGAATGCGGCCCGGTCGTCTTCAAAGAGATCGTCCCAGACAATGGATGTCCCGTCTTCGGTCAAAACTTCCAGCGACCAACCATCCCCGCCTTCGAGTTTGTAGATGTCCACTTTGAATGGCACCCCATCCTCAACGATGCGCTGCGAGGCGCCGGAAATGACAAGGTTGGGTTCGCGTTCCATCTGAACACCTCTTTGATCTACGGTAGATGATAGAAGCACTGATCACGGAAGCCAATGTCCGCAAAGCGCCATAATCAGCCAACTGCCTTGGTCACCTGATCCTTCGTTCGTGCGTCTTTGAAAAAACGGTTCGATGAGAAATTTGCGTCCGATTTCTGCGCTTCAGAATACAACTTCGAAACCACGGAGACGGCCTCGTTGAGCTTGTCTTTCGCAAGATCATAGACCCACATGTCAATTTCGTCCCGATTGCAGATTTGTCGGATCGCGAACAACACATGGAAAGACCCGTCGATCAATGACATTTCTCCGGCTTCAAGGTTGCCGCCCTCTCTGATTTTCTTCCGAACTTCCATTTTCTTTTCATTCACGATTCGAACCAGCTTGAATGACGTCAGTAAGTTGTTCGCCGTGAGATCCTCGGCGAAAACAGTGTCGTAAAGATCTCCGAAAACCCGCCCGCGGTCTTTCTTGGCTGTTTCAGGAAGGCCGATCCCGTAAGCGAGATATGCCTGACCTGAAGAAAGAGCATCGACGCGTTTCGAGGAGTCTCTGTCAGCGTGTTGCCCTGACTTCCGCTCATAGTAGTAACCGAGATCGGCAAAACTCTCTTCGAGTTGCCTTTGCTGCCTGTCATTGGATCTTAGATCGCGGACGTTGATAGGTGTCTGGCTGTTCGTCGTTTCGGCAATCGACATTTTTACATCTTCAGATGATGTCTCAATGATCCGAACAAGCAGAATGACATCCTCAACTTTTGCTTTATCTTCCTTTGCCGCCTCGAAAAGACAGTTCGATGTCTGGCCACCATTCACAATCTGAACGTTCGTTAGTTTGATCTTTGGCGACCGTCTTGAGGGCCCAAGGTCGACCTTGTCGCACGTCATCGTGATGCCGTTGTTCTGATACCAGAACATATGGTTGTGGTCAGAGAGCGCGGACTCAATGATCCTGCGATTGATGCGGTTTCTTCGTTTCAGGTAAACGCGCACGTTCTGATCGAAGATACCAGATTCGACTTGATCGGGCTCTTCTTCTGATCTGATTGCGTTTACGATGTCCATGGCTGCGACCGAGCACACAACCCCGCGCAAATCCTGGTCCGTCCGGTCAAAGAAATTTGTATCGATCGCTGTGATCTCTCGAACGAGTTCCGGAGCGCGTTTCTCGAGGAAGAAATCCGATAGTGTGTCGAGATCGTGCATTCTAAATTCGATAGCCTTGTACCTCGAGAATGCCGTGCGAATCCGTTTCAATTCCTTATCGATCAAAGGCGCGGTATTGCCTACAAAATGCACCGTTATCGTTGCATTCGACTCTTTCAAAATCTCGAGTGCGTCGAGAACCTTTGCTTTCAGAAGGCTATTCGCGCTCTCGAGAGCTTCAGTATCATGATTGGTAAGATCCGTCACGAAAGATGTCAGTTTATCTATTTCGCCACCTGGGAAATTATTCTTCGACTTCTCAAAGTCTTTAACGCACTTAGCCTGAAATATGTGAATATCGTTTTTCGTGTCGCGATCGTCAATGTAAAGGGCGTCGACACCTCGGTCGTTTCCACCATCGGTTATGGCATCGACAGCTTCATCAATATCGTTCTCCATGATCTCGGAAACTGCGACAACGGTGAGCGCCTTTGATCTGCTAAGCTCATCGTATTCCGCGACCGTTGCATTGATCTTTTGGTCGAGAGCGTTCCAATCGAACATGTTCGCCATAATTTCTGCCTTTTTGATGAACTGTCACGCTACGTGGTTCGATATTATTATACGATCAGGCTGCCCTACTTCCTCGTTTATGAGGAGAGTCAGCGGCTTTGATAGTTGTCTATTTCGAGTTGGGCAAGCGCGCCATGCAAAGAATGGCCAGTCGCAACACGCTGGCCGAACGGCAGGTAAGGGCCGTTTTCCGAAGACCAAGGAAAGGCCATTCGCTGGATTATCATCGCAAACGTGGGATAGGCAAACCCCAAGTGCTTTATGACCCTTGATATCGACACGCGGCTTTTAACCATTTGGCGCTTATGCCTGATCGTACTTGGGTGGTAGCTTGAAGAGAGAAATGAACGTGCGAACCCTGTTTGGGATACCCGTGATCCGCGCACCCACCGTTTCGGCGGCCACTCCACCATAAAAGACTGCCGCAAGGGGGGGAGCGGCGGGGGCTTCGAACTGCAAGTCGGGTTTTTTCGTACCACCACGCATTACGGGCATCGCACCGTTGGCAAGCCGGGCGGTGAATTGCGCAGTCCCGATGGTAAAGAGCACCTTGGCCTCCATGTCCCGCGCCGCCCCTGCATCGAGCATCGTTCGCAGCGACAGCATGAAGGAAACCGGTGACAGGGGGAGCGTCGGGTCGTGCAACGGTGAGGCGGCGGCCCATCGGCCCAGTTCCTGAATGACCGGTTCCGCGGCATACCCCCATTCGGTCAGGCCGTAGAGTTGTGCAGGTGCGGGCTCGGGTGCGGTCGAGCGCAGGACCACGCCGTTTGCCTCGAGTCCGGCAAGCCGTTCGGTCAGCACCTTGGCACTGATCCCCGGCAGGTTTGCGCGAATGTCGCTGAAGCGCCGCGGCCCGAACATCAACTCGCGCACGATCAGAAGCGACCAGCGTTCCCCCAGGAGCTCGAGGCCGAATGCCGTACCGCAGGCATCGCCGTACCAGCGGCCATGGAGGTCTTTCGCCGGTTTAGTTTCTTTTTGTAACTTCATGGTTGCTTTTTGTAATCTCATTCTCTTAGCCTGTCCATATCGACGACGCGACTCAGGAGGAAACGCGATGTCACAGATGATCTTCATAAACCTGCCGGTGGCAGACCTCGAGCGTTCCATGGCGTTCTACGAGGTGATCGGTTTCACCAAGAACGCCAAATTTACCAATCACCTCGCGGCGAGCATCGTCTTATCGGACGAGATCCGGGTGATGTTGCTGACCCATGAATTCTGGTCGAGCTTCACTGACCGGCGTCGGGTCGACCCCGCGTCCGAAGCGCAGGTTCTACTTTGTATCAGCCGTGTGGATCGTGAGGCGGTGGATGCCATCACCGACGCCGCCGTGGCTGCGGGCGGCGCGGGCGATCCTTGTCCGGTGCAGGACCACGGGTTCATGTACGGGCGCAGCTTTGCCGATCCCGACGGTCACATCTGGGAGCCGATGTGGATGAGCGCCGAGGCGCTCGAGAAGGGGCCAGCGGAGATGTCTCATGCCGATTAAGGCGAACGCTCCGATCACCATCACCGCCTATGACTGGGTGCCGGATTTCGCCAAGGGGCAGGTTCGTGACCTGCGTGTTCGCTGGGCGCTGGAAGAGGTCGGGCAGGATTATGCCGTTCGCTGTCTTCCGCAGGGGCAGCAGAAGGAGGCCGCGCATCGTGCCCTGCATCCGTTCGGGCAGGTGCCAACCTACGAAGAAGGTGACCTGACCCTGTTTGAAAGCGGTGCAATCGTCTGGCATATCGCCGGGCGGTTTCCCGGCCTCATGCCCGAGGACCCCGCCGAGCGGCCGCGGGCGCTCGAATGGCTTTTCGCCGCGCTGAACACGCTGGAGCCGCCAATCATGGATCGCTCCATGGCGACGATCTTCGAGGCCACGGAGCCCTGGTCGGCGCCGCGTTTGCCGGGGATCGACACGCGGATCGCGGAACGGTTGCGGGAGGCGTCGGATCGTCTTGGGGCGGCGGAGTGGTTCACGGGCCGCTTCAGCGCGGGCGATCTGATGATGGTCAGCGTTCTTCGGATCATAGAAGGCGAAGGGCTGGTCGAAACCTTTCCCAACCTCGCCGACTATGTGGCGCGGGGCACCGAACGGCCCGCCTTTCAGAGAGCACTGGCCGCGCAGATGGCCGGTTTCACGGGCCATCCGCCGCCCGGCTTCGACGCATGGATGGCAGAGCTTCAAGCCATACACGGAGAGACGATATGACCTATATTGCCGGATTCCTCACCCCCGTCCCGAACGGGAATAAGGAGGCCTATATCGAAAGCGCCCGCAAGGCCTGGCCGCTTTTCAGGGAGTACGGAGCCCTGCAGATCATGGAAACCTGGGGCGATCAGATCCCCGACGGCAAACATACCGATTTCAATCGCGCGGTGGCTTTGGAGGATGGTGAATCGGTCTGTTTTTCGTGGATGATCTGGCCGGACAAGGAAACGCATGACAAATGCGGCGCCAGCATGCAGACCGACCCGCGCTGGCAGGAGATGGACATGCCCTTCGATGGCAAGCGCATGATGTGGGGCGGCTTTACCCCGATATTCGAGGACAGTGCGTGAACTGCGATCAATGCAAGGGCTGGCGATCTGACGGGCTGGAGTTCTGATAAGGTGTCGGACGGTCTCTGCAGATAGCTGCGTGACACTCCGATGCACTGTCCCGATCGCCCTTTAAAAGGAGAAAGACGATGACGAAACGAAAGGCTGCCGTGTTCCTCTGGTTCAATACCGAGGCCGAAGCGGCGGCGGAGTTCTATGCCACCACCTTCCCGGACAGCCATGTGGACAACGTGATCCGCGTACCCCAAGGTGCGAAGAGCGCGCCAGCCGGGACCGTTCAGGTGGTCGAGATGACCCTTCTTGGCCTGCCTTATGCGCTGCTCAATGCTGGTCCGCATGTGCAACCCAATGATGCCTATTCGTTGCAGGTCTATACCGACGATCAGGCCGAGACGGACCGGCTCTGGGATGCCATCGTGGGAAATGGCGGAGAGCCCATCATGTGCGGCTGGTGCAAGGATCTCTGGGGCTATCGCTGGCAGATCACCCCGCAAATTCTGATGGACGCGCTGTCGCACCCGGACCGGGACGCCTCGGCGCGCGCACAGGCCGCGATGATGGAGATGCAGAAGATTGATATCGCAGGCATCGAGGCGGCTTTGCAGGGCGCAACCTGAGAAATGAGGTCACAAACGCCCCGGATCATCTGAAGCCAGGATTGCGGGAACTCTCCGAAGAATGGCTTCGCGGAAGATCTCGCGATCACCCTGGAAACCGGCATGCACGACCCGGAAGCCTTCGATCCAGCGGTAACCTGGGAGACCTCATCCACCCGGCAGATCGTGGGGAGAACAACCGTTCTGGAGGCGCTGCGAATTGAACGAACGCCGGCGAAGGTTATGTCGAACACGCGATCTCTCATGGCAGGGTTGGCGCAGCGAGCGGAGAGGTGATCCGGGCGAATGACGAGACGTCCCGCTTCTGTCACGTACTCGAGTTCACGAGCCTGCGAGCCAAACATGTCGCGAAAATAAAAATTATGATTGAACGTCCAGATCTTTGCTTTGTCCTGCACTGCTGACCTTGGCCTTCCAGTACATGCTACACGAGGTCACGGACGAGCGCTTCAGGGAAGCTGCATCGCAGCGTTGATCATCCCGGCCAAGGTCCGGTTCAGGCCGATAGCACCGGCAAGGCAGAGATAAGAGACCGGCATCTGTGTCGGCATAGCTGATCTAGCCATCCTCCCCCCGAACAGCTGGACCAGGAGCTCCCAAAGGTTTATTTGGCGTCTCCTGGGACTCTGGGCGCCTTCGCCATAAATCCTCGCCCTGCGACCCGCTTCATTTAGTGCAAAGAGCTGAGGTGGTGGCACCCCGCCCCGGCCTGTTTACATCGCCGATATCGATGCTCTCCCAAGCGTGAGTTTTCCGGATTTCTTCATAGTTTTCCACAGGTTTCACCCGTCGGTTTAGTTTTAGCAGGCGAAACCGTGATGCCCTTTGCGCTATTCTAACAACAGCCCGGTCAAGAAGACCCCATAGAGATACACATCAAGAACGCCCATGCTTTCAGCAGCTTGCGGCGCACGGAGACGGCACGCCATGGCGCGCGAACGGAAGGCATACTCGCAGAAGGAGCGGCCGCGACAAGCAGCCGCTTCGCTCGCAGTGTCTGCCGATGCCACTTATATCGCGCGAATTGAAGCCGCCATGACCAAGATCGCTCACACCCTTCCTTATAATGCAGCCTTAGGCCCGGTGTGGGCGCGACTAGAGCAAATGCTCGCAGTCGCAGTTACGAATCGGGAAAATGAGACCGACGCGCAGACTAGCGCCCGCGCGTGGTTGGCGGCTCAAAACGAGATGTCGGCCAAAAGTGCAGCAGCGTCGGCCAGCGGCAAACCCGCGCCGTAGCGTTCACGGTTGATGTCATGTCCCATGAGGTCGGCCTTTACCCTTTCGGGAAAGTTAGCTTTAAGCATCCGATCTTCAAAGGCGTGCCGAAGGCTGTAAACCACATGGTCCTCGGATTCCATGAGTCCGTTATTCCGCAAGAATTTGAGTTGTGCGGCGGAGAGCGAGGACGGTGTCTCACGGTAGCGAGGAAAGCCGCTTGGAAACTCTCGTGCAGCTTCGAGAGCCACACCAACGAGCGGAATGTCCCGGATTGCTCTCTTTGTCTTAACGACACGTCCGTCTGCCCGGATTTGAATGTGCGGAACGTTCGCATTCAAAGCCAATCGCGCCGGCGTAAGGGTTGCAACCTCGGAGGGACGTGCGCCAGTGTTTATACAGATCAGCAAGATCGCTCTGGCTTCAGGATTGAGTCCGTCGAGCGCATCTTCCGCCAAGAGGCGATCCCTGATCCATTCGGTCGAAAACGGAGGGGGTGACACCGCATCGACCTTAGGTAAACGCCAGTTTCTTTTAGGAATTGGCAAGACCAAATTCATTCCTAAGCCATCGATCACCGTGTGGAGCACGTTGGTCAAGGTAGTGCCCCACGGGGTGGTGTAAGAGGCCGCGCGCGGAGCCTTTTGGCGTAGCGCAGCGCGCGGCCGGGTCTGGCGGCCACCGCGCTGCTTCGTAGTCTGAGGTTGTTCAAAGACCGATGACAACGAAGGAGAGCACGATGACCGAGACCATGATCGACCTTCCG